>JBDTOA010000006.1:0-21086 GCA_039933475.1 Dermatophilaceae bacterium | reverse complement strand
TGTCCTGACATTTTGCCGCGAAGATGCAGGCAGCCCCAGCGTCCGCAGAACGATCGCTGACCGGGCGCCCCATCAGCGATTTTCTAGAGTTTCCCAGCTGCTGCAACAAGGCTTCGAGTTTGGCGACGTCAGTCCTGCAGGAACCGGCGGCCGCTTCACGAAACCCGCAGATCCCGGCCCCGGCAGCATCATGTGGCGAAGGCCCTGATGGCTCCAGGGGATTCGACCACGTTGATGACAACATCCATGTCCGTGGTGGTGCGCGGCATCGTAACGCCGTTCTCGACCGCGAGCAGGAACATCATCTGCCCGCCGATCAGGGTCCAGTCGGTGCGGCGGTTCGCGAAGAGGTCCAGCAGGACGAGCCAGCCTTGCTCTTGGGCGGGCGACATGCCCTCCAGCACGACGGTCATCGGACCTTCCCTCCCTGTTCCTCCTCAGGGCCGGAGTGGACGCTCACGAGACGATCGGTACTCAGAATCGGCATGCCCTCTGCGTTCTGTTGGATGAAAGTGCGCGCCCAGTGACGCGCCCTCGAATCGGGCGCACTCAGCAAGTCCAGAGCAGCCAGGACCACGGGGACGGGTTGGCCGGGACGAAGCACGAACTCAGCACCCGAGCCACGGCGCCACAGGTGTATCTGCAGCTGACCGGCAGGGTCGGACTGCAATCCGTAGTCGTCGATGACCCCCGGGAGCGCCTCGCTGCTCACGTACAGATCTGAGACGTCACCCCCAGCAATCTCGGCTCCGGCGGCCGCTGCGACGCCAGCGCTGGAAACGCTGACCCTCGGATCGTTGAGTACGGACTGAATCGCACCCGGGTGCACCCAGTAGCGACCCACGACGGCGCGCCGTGCGAGCCAGAAGGCCCAGTCCCGCTCGAGACCTCGGTGAGCCAACAGATGGCGAAGGCGGTAACGGTCACGTCGGTCCGGGTCCAAATCCACGCCGGATCCGGGTGGTGAGTCCGCCGCCAGTAGCTGCGCAACCACCAACCAAGCCATGTGTGATGACAGAGGCCGTCCGGCCGCGGGAGGCGCTTGCACACGCGCCCGAACAGCGTTTTCAGCGACGATCCAACCGCCTGGGCCCTTGCGACCGTCCAGCTCACCGGCATGGAGAAGCTGCCGCACGCGCTGCACGGAGATGCCTAGTCGCTGAGCAGCTTCGGCGACACTGAGCCAGCCCTCGATCACCAGACCAGTGTCCATGAAATATTGCTCAAAAACAAGTATTCCTTGACATGCTACTGGGTGAGCGTAGAACACCCCGGATAGAGCCCTCGGATGAGCAACTGCCGTGTAACTGCTGTACTTTGCTGCTGTACCTCGCCCCCATGCATCACAAAGGCCCTCATCCAGGATCGGGAGAGGGCCTTTGACCTGCGGTGATATCGGTGGAGCTGAGGGGACTCGAACCCCTGACCCCCTCGTTGCGAACGAGGTGCGCTACCAGCTGCGCCACAGCCCCGTGGTGCGGACGAACGATAACACCGACGCCGTCCCACCCCGAAACGAACGACCGCGCTTGCCGAACGTAGGGGCGGGTCTCAGGCGCCGGCCGCGCGTCGGTCCAGGAGGCCATCAAGCTCGTCATCGTCGACGAGCCCGTCAAAGCTCGACGCCAGAGAAGGCACCGGCTCGACGACCAGTGCGGGCACGGGGTCTACGACAGGCGGTGCCACAGTCGCCGGACGTTCGGCCTTGGCCTTCAGGGTGTAGGTGGGAGGCGGGACCGGAACAGGAGCCCAGCCCGACAGGTCGGCCGGGGCGGGAGAAGTGGCCAGCTCGGCGGCCGCGACCCGGCTGCCGACAAAGGCCGTAGCCACGAGCTCGGAGGGGGGCAAAGTGGCTGCAGCCTGACCGGAGGGGTGAGCTGCCCTGGGCGCGGGAGTCGCGGTTCGACGAACCCCTGCCCTGGCGGCCCGGGCCGACGCGGCAGCCCGGCGGGTCGACCGTTCGGCCACGGCGCAGCGTCTCAGCCACGCGAAGTCTGCAGTCAGAGCGGCCAATGCCGCAGGTACTCCCCACACGGGCACGAGGGACAACAGCGCGAGGGGGACGGTGATGACGACCAGGCACAGCGAGGCCAGGAGGGTGAGGCCGCGCAGGCGACGGGCTGACCTGCCGGCAACGGCGTGGTGGCCTCGGGTCGTGCTCGTCACGTGGGTGGGTTGCGGGCTGATCGGGCGTGGTGGCTGAAGACGCTGCACCGGCACCTCCGAACGAGCAGGCCCGGCGGGGCTCACCACATACGACCGCGGTTGAGTCGCGAGGTCCAGCCCGGGCATGGCCACTCGACGATCCAGAACCCTCATGGCATCGGAGAACCGGTCGACCGAACGGGCGGTCGCGACGTGCTCGCGGCGGCGCACCCAGTGCTGCAGCAGATAGGTAGCCCAAATGGCAATGATGACAAGGAAGATGAGACCACTGGGCTGCACGAACTTGAGGTTAGAGTGCTCCGCCGCCCTTCCCGTGGACCCGATGCGGTGTGTCGCTGAAGTGACTGGTGTTACGAATGGTTACAGCGGTCCACGAGTGACGACCCGCCCAGGTCCTCGGTCGTCAGGGCGAACGAACGGTGGTCGCGCCACTCCCCTGCGATGTGAAGATAGTGAGGGCGCACGCCTTCGTCGCGAAAGCCCAGCTTTTCGACGACCCGCAGGCTCGCGGTGTTCTCGGGGCGAATATTGACTTCGACCCGGTGCAGCCCCAGGCCGGCGAACGCGTGGTCGCAGGCTGCCGCAAGGGCCAGCGGCATGATCCCTTGTCCTGCAACGGATCTGGCGACCCAGTAGCCCGCAGAGGCGGATCGAAAGGAGCCCCATGCGATCCCGAAGAGATGCATCTGCCCGACGAGCCTCCCGTCGGTCTCGATGACGAAGGGCAGGAGGCGACCGTGGGACGCCTCGCGGTTGAACTGCCGGATCAGGTGGCGGAAAGGCAGCCCGCTGACCTGTCGTTGCGGCGAGGTGGCCTCCCATGGCCGAAGCCAGTCAACGTTGGCGGCCCTCAAAGCCTCCCATTCGCGACGATCCCCGCCACGCAGGGGGCGCAGGATGACGGGGGCACCGCCAGCCCGGCGGGCCGTGAGCGTCACGGGCCAGAACTCCCCCGTCAATGGTCACCGCCCTGGATCTGCGAAAGAGCGTGGGCGACAACCGTTTGGAGGACGCTGAGCCCGTCGCGCACACCCCCGGTGGATCCCGGCAGGTTGATGACAAGGGTCCGTCCCGCAAGACCACTGATACCACGGGACAACATGGCCGAGGGTATGCCGGCCTGCGTGCCAGCCGCGCGGATGGCCTCGGCGACTCCGGGTACAAGTCGGTCCACGACCCGCGCAGTCGCCTCGGGTGTGCCATCGCTCGGGGTCAGACCCGTGCCGCCCGTCGTCACGACCAGTGCCGCGCCCGTCGACACCGCCGAACGCAGTGCCACCTCGACGTCAGGACCATCGGGAACGACGACGGCATCGCCCACCACCAGACCCCACTCACGCAACGCCTCGACGATGATCGGCCCAGACCGGTCCGGATAGGTCCCGGCGGCCGCGCGGGTCGAGCAGGTGATCACCACGGCTGTCCCCTGGCCGCTACCTTGGCCGCTCATGACTCGGCCCAGTCCCCCGACCTACCACCGGACTTGGCCGTGACATGCACGTCGGTGATGCGCCCGTGCTTGTCCACCGCCTTGATCATGTCGATCAGCGCGAGAGCTCCCACAGATACTGCAGTGAGCGCCTCCATCTCCACCCCTGTCCGGTCGGCGGTGCGGACGGTCGCCGTCAGGTTGACACCCTCGTCAACCACGACGAGGTCGACCTCGACGGCGTGCACGGCGATCGGATGGGCCAAGGGGATCAGGTCGGGAGTGCGTTTGGCCGCCTGTATCCCCGCGATGCGGGCGACCGCTAACGCGTCACCCTTGGGCACAGTGCCTCCGCGCAGGGCTGCGACGGCCGCAGCCGACAGCAGAACCCGCCCGACCGCAGTCGCGGTGCGCACGGTGACACCTTTGGCCGAGACATCGACCATGTGCGCCGTGCCGTCGGCCCGCAGATGGGTCAGGCGCGGCTCAGACTGCGTCATGACGTCTCCACTATCGGCCCCAGCGGATGGCAGCGCACTCTGTCGCCGGCCCTGACCAACGTGACGTCAGCCGGGACGACAGCCAGGGCGTTTGCGCTGGCAAGGCCGCCGAGTGCATGAGAGCCCTGGAGCCCAGCGATAGCCACGGTGTGCCCGGAACCGCTGCGGGACAACACGACTCGGGCAAACTGGACTTTGCCTGCCGGTGCCCTCCAGTCATGGGTGGCCACTGCGCTCAGGAGTGGTGCCTCATGCTGCCGGCGTCCTGCCATCACCCGGAGCGCTGGCGCGACGAAGACCTCGAAGGAGACCATCGCGCTCACCGGGTTGCCGGGGAGGGTGAACACCGGGATCTCGTCACTGCCAAGGACACCGAAACCTTGGGGCATTCCAGGCTGCATGGCCACCTTGTCGAACTGCATGGTCCCGACGCGCGAGAGCACCTCCTTGACCGTGTCATAGGCGCCCATGCTGACTCCTCCCGTGGTGATGACGGCATCGGCCCGCAGGAGCTGGCTCTCGATGGTGCCAAGGAACGTGCTTGCGTCGTCGCGCACGCAACCAACGCGGAACGGGATGCAGTCCAGTGCCCGCACCGCTGCGGTCAACATGAGGCCGTTGCTGTCGACGACCTGGCCGAACCCGGGCAGAGAGCCCGGCTCGATGAGCTCGTCGCCCGTGGAGATCACCACCACCCGCGGCTTGGGGGTGACAGGGACCCGACCGCAGCCAACGGCCGCCAGCAGGGCGATCTGGCGAGGCTCGAGGCGGGTCCCGGAGCGCATCACGATGTCGCCTGTCTTGACGTCCTCGCCGGCCCGCCGAACGCTCGCGCCGACGGATACTGGGGCCGAGAACGTCGCCTTGGCATGGCCACCGTCGGTGAGCTCTACCGGAACCACGGCGTCGGCGCCGTGGGGCAGCGGCGCACCCGTCATGATCCGCATGCTCTGTCCCGGTGCCAGACTCAGCGCCTGCGTGTTTCCAGCGGCAATGTCATGGACCACGGGCAAGGTGACCGTTGCCCCCCCGGTGGCCGCGTCGAGATCCGCGGCATGCACGGCATATCCGTCCATTGCCGAGTTGGTGAAGCCAGGGAGAGATACCCCGCTGGTCACGTCCTCGGCCAGGACGCAACCCTGCGCATCGAGCAGGTTCAGGCCGATCGGCGGCAGTCGGCGAACCGTCCCGATGATGCGTGCGAGATGCTCAACGACGGTGATCACGGTGTTGAGGAGTCCTGTGCCGAAGACTCCCTATCGGCGACGAATCCCGTGAGCCACGACCAGAACTCCGAACCGAGCTCACCATGCTCGACGGCCAGCCGGACAACCGCCTTGAGATAGTCGAGCCGGTCGCCCGTGTCGTAGCGACGGCCCCGGAAGATGACACCGTGCACACCACCGCCGGCGTCGGAGGACTCAGCACGCTCCTGCAGCGCATCGGTCAGCTGGATCTCGTTGCCACGACCGGGCTGGGTCTTGGCCAGGGTCTCGAAGATCGACGGGTCCAGGACATAGCGCCCGATGACGGCCAGGTTGCTCGGCGCCGCGGCCGCTTCGGGCTTCTCCACCAGCCCGGTGACACGGACCACAGATCGGTCACCGTCACCTGGGTCATCCTCGATGGCGGCGCAACCATAAAGATGCATGGTCTCGATCGGCACCTCCATCAGGGCAATCACGCTGCCGCCCTTCGCGGCTCGCACAGCGATCATCGCCTCGAGCAGGTGGTCCCGGTAGTCGATCAGGTCGTCGCCAAGGAGAACCGCGAAAGGGTTGTCGCCGACATGGTCCTTGGCACACAGGACCGCATGGCCCAGCCCGAGGGGCTCGCCCTGTCGCACGTAGTGGATGTTTCCGAGGTCTGTGGACTTCCGCACTCGCGCGAGACGCAGCTGGTCGCCCTTGGCCTCCAGCGCCTGCTCGAGCTCCCAGTGACGGTCGAAATGGTCCTCAAGGGCGCTCTTGTTTCGGCCGGTAACCATGAGAACGTCCCTGAGGCCAGCTCTCGTAGCCTCCTCGACGACGTACTGGATAGCCGGTTTGTCCACGACCGGAAGCATCTCCTTGGGCGTCGCCTTGGTCGCGGGCAGGAACCGGGTACCCAGCCCGGCTGCAGGTATCACGGCCTTGGTGACGGTGCCCGGGGCTGGTGCAAACGAGGCGAGGGGCTGCGTCGACGTCATGCCCCGACACTAGCCGGACAGCCATCGGCAACGAGCGGCCCCGACGTAACCCCTTCAACGAAGCCGGGCAAGGTGCCACAATCCCCCCATGAGCCAAGGGGGAGAACCCGCCGTCACGCAGGACAAGCAGATATTGCGGCGTGAACTTCGGAGACGGCGGCGATCCCTTGCCCCGCAACGAAATCGAGCTGCCGATGCCCACGCGATCGCGAGCGCCGCCAGCGCATTGCTGGACAGCCTCACGCTGCCCCATATGAGTCGTGGCAAGCGCCCGACATACGGCGATCAGCCTTGCGTGGCGATCTATCGCTCACTTCCCCATGAGCCACCAACGGAGGCGCTGGCCGAGATGCTGCACTCGCGCAGCGTGCAGGTGATCGTGCCAGAGACGCTGCCCGACCTGGACCTGGAGTGGCGCGAGCTGCGGGTCGATGGCAGCGAGGGGCCGCGGCTCGGCCGCGAGGGGATCGCGGCGGCGCAGGTGATCCTGGCGCCGGGGCTCGCGGTCGACCACATCGGCACCCGGTTGGGACAGGGTGGCGGAAGCTACGACCGGGCGCTGGCCCGACGACGCCCCGGTGCGCTCATTGTGGCGATCGTCAACGACCAGGAGTTTGACGAGCCGCCACTGCCGCATGACTCCCACGACGTGCGCGTCGACGCCGTGATCACTCCCGGGGGCGGCTTTCAGCGCATCCCGGATCCTGGGTCAGCGCTCTGACCCGTTCAGTTGCCTGACGCGTCGGGGGTCAGCGTCAGCTCGTCGCCTCCGCCAGCGCGCACGGCCTTCTCGCTGAACGGCCAGGGGTAGGTCCGGTTCGCGACCCAGGCATCGGCCTGGTCGACGTAGTGGGCGTTGTAGGGGTGGCCCGAGCTGCCGCTCTGGTTGACCCAGGTCGAAGCGTCCATATCACCGAGGTTGACGACCATTCGCATGGACGGCGCCCAGTCGACGTCATAGCCCTCGCTGGCCTTCCAGCCGTTGGCGTTGACGATGGAGGAGCCGCCAGGCATCTGCCAGGGGCCACGGTTGAAGAGCTTTTGGACCAGGGCGGGCACGGAGCCGGCCCCCAGGACCTTGTGCTCGAGAGTGAGCTGGTGCAGCCGACCCCACTGCCAGGTGCCGGGGTTCTTGCCCAGCCTTCGGGTCAGGTCCATCCGCGCCTCGACCATGGACTGGCGCAGGATCTCATCGCGGCCCTCTATGACCCCGGGCGTCAGGTTGTTGTCCCACCACAGGTCACGCGGGGACTTGAGCAGCTGGGAGACCGCTTGCATCCACTGCCCTCCTCCGTCGGGTTTCATGTCACCGAGCTCACCGCCGAAGGTCAGAGCCAGGATGTTGGACCAGACCGAGTTGTAGTAGGCAGCAGCAGCACCAGCGGGAGACCGACCGCTGGGCTGGGTGAAGTCCCAGGTTCGCAGCAGGTCCTGGGCTTCTTCGGTGAACGGGTCGTTGAGCTTGACCGCCAGCAGCGCCTTGACGAGCTCCGGGGCGAACTCGTTGCGGGTGTCGGCCTGGATCTGGGACATCCGTGCCGGGGTCACCTTGGGGGTGGCCGTGATCAGCGTCCGGATGCGCTCGCTGCGATAGCCGTAGTCCCACTCGGTGGTAAGGAAGGGGGACGAGCTGGCGGTCACTGCCTGGTTCGCCGCAACGATGTAGCCCTCGGGGGGGTCGTACGCGGTAGGCATCTGCTCGAAGGGGACGAAGCCGGTCCAGTCGTACCGCGGGTCCCACCCCGGCGCGGGCCAGTATCCCGGCGGTGCCCCCGCAGTCGAAGACAGGCGAACCGGGATCTGTCCGGGGGCCTGGTAGCCGATGTGACCCTGGTTGTCGGCGTACAGCAGGTTCTGCGCCGGGACGGCGAAGTCTTTTGCGGCGTCACGGAACTGGGCAAAGTTCTGCGCCGTGTTGATCTTGAAGATGGCATCCGCCGTGTGCCCTGGCAACAAGCCTGTCCAGGCCAGGGAGACGGCATAAGTCATGGTCTCCGCCTTGCCATCGACCAGCGCGGTCTCACCGGCCTGGGCCACCGACGAGATCACATCCGAGAGCAGCGGGCCGTGGAGCGTCTCACGAACGGCAATGGTGACGTCCTTGCGGCCGGCAACCTTGATGGTCTCGTTGTGCTGAGTCAGCGGCAAGAACCTCCTGAGCCGGCGGTAGGTGTCGCCCTGGACCTGCTCGAGGTAGAAGTCGCTGACATCCGGGCCCAGGTTGGTGATGCCCCACGAGATGGTCTGGTTGTGCCCGACCACGATGCCCGGGAGGCCGGCAAACGAGAAGCCTGCGACGTCAAAGGGGCACGCCGCAGAGACACTGCGACAGTGCAGGCCCGTTTGGTACCAGATGCCGGGGATGCCGACGCCGAGGTGGGGATCGTTGGCCAGTAACGGTTTTCCGGTCGATGAACGCTTCGGACCCACTACCCACGAGTTGGAGCCCACACCCTCGCCACGCCCGACCATCACAGGAAGCTGCTCTAGTGCTGCGGCCACCTCGGCATAGACAGCGCCCGCTGCCTTGCTTTGTGTGAGCGACGATCCCGGGGAGCTCGCGGGGACGGCCCTGATGGGCGAAGCCGCGGCCTGGGGCGAGCTGGCCACGCCGGGGCGCCAGTCCGACGCCGACAGGATCGGCTGGTGGGTGCTCATCGGGTAGGGCGGGAAGATCTGGGCAAGTCGGGCGGGGGTGATGCGCCCCGAGAGGCGAGCGCGCATGAGCTCGTTGTCGTAATCGCCACGCAGGTCCCAGGCCATGGCCTTGAGCCAGGCAAGGGAGTCCGCGGGTGACCAGGGCTCGACGCGGTAGCCGGGGAACTTCTGGCCGAGCACGGTGTACTCAAGACCCATCTTGTCCGGAGTACCTGCGCCCTTGATGTAGGCGTTGACCCCGTCGGCGTACGCCTGCAGATAGTGCCGGGTTGTTGCCGCGAGAGTAGGCAGCTCGGCCTCGGCCACGCGCCGCCAGCCCATGGTCCGGATCACCTTGTCGGTCTGGACTCCGTCCTGGCCAACCATCTCGGAGAGCCGGCCGGCGGTGATGTGCCGCCGGAGGTCCATCTCGAAGAAGCGGTCCTGCGCAGCCACATAGCCCTGGGCTCGGAAGAGGTCCTGCGGGTTGTCTGCGTAGATCTGCGGAACGCCGCGGTCATCGCGCAGAACGGTGACCTTCGCGGTCAGTCCGGAGAGGGTCAGCTCGCCGGAGGTCTGCGGAAAGGACTGCCGGACGACGCTGAAGCCGACGCCGGTGGCGACCACGACGGCAACGACGACAAGCGCCACCACCGCGATGGCGATGCGACTGGCCAATCTTGCTCGGGACACCCTGCGAGACTAGGACACATCGACGCACAAGCTGTCTTCACCGTCTCCGACCTCGACCTCGCGCTTCTGGTCGGGACCTTGGTGCTGCTGCTCGCTGTGGCAACGGTCCGTCTGACTGTTCGCTCGGGACTGCCCTCACTGCTGCTCTACCTGGGCATCGGCATGGTCATCGGCGTAGGCGGCTTCGGCATCCAGTTCGACTCGAACGAGCTGGCCCAGGTTCTGGGGTACAGCGCGCTCGTGCTCATCCTGGCCGAAGGCGGGCTCACGACGTCCTGGGAAGGAATCCGAAGGTCCCTTGCGCCGGCGGCGCTCCTTTCGACCCTGGGGGTGGTGGTCTCGGTCGTCGTCGTCGGGCTGGCGGCGCACCTGGTGCTCAACGTCTCGTGGACGATCGCACTTCTCGTGGGCGCGGTCCTGGCCTCCACCGATGCGGCCGCAGTCTTCTCGGTGCTTCGCCGGGTGCCACTTCCCCGCCGGCTCACCGGCCTGCTCGAGGCCGAGTCGGGGTTCAACGACGCCCCGGTCGTCATCCTCGTGCTGGCCCTCTCCGCCCAGGCTTCCCCCGGAGGTGGCAGCCACGGCTCCTGGTGGCTGCTGGTCCTCGTCTCGGTGGGCGAGCTTGCAGGCGGTGCCGCCATGGGTCTGCTGATCGGGTATGCCGGGGGGCACCTGATCAGCCGGATCGCACCGTCCTCGTCGGGCCTGTTCTCCATCGGGGTGGTCTCACTGACCGTGCTTGCCTACGCGGCCGGCGCGATGGTTCACGTCAGTGGCTTCCTGGCGGCATACCTCTGCGCCCTCCTGCTGGGGAACATGCGGTTGCCGCACCGGGCCGCGGTCAGAGGTTTCGCACAGGCACTTGGCTGGCTCGCCCAGGTCGGCCTGTTCGTCATGCTGGGGCTCCTGGTCCACCCTGCCCGCCTGATGGCGCAGGTCGTGCCTGCCATAGGGATCGGTCTGGTGCTGCTGCTGGTGGCCCGGCCCCTGTCGGTATTCATCTCCCTGGCGCCGTTCCGCATGCCCTGGAGAGACCAGGCCTTCCTGTCCTGGGCAGGGCTGCGAGGCGGGGTGCCTGTCGTGCTGGCCACGGTGCCACTGACCGCCGGGACCCCGGATGTCGAGTGGCTCTTCGACCTCGTCTTCGTCCTGGTCGTGATCTTCACGCTGGTCCAGGGTCCGACGCTGCCCTGGGTGGCGCGGCGCCTCGGAGTCACCGACACCGACCGGGCGATCGACCTGGAGGTCGAGTCGACGCCCCTTGACGAGCTGGGCGCCGACGTCCTGCAGATGACCGTCGGTGCGTCCTCGCGACTTCACGGTGTCGAGGTGTTCGAGCTGCGGCTGCCCTCCGGCGCCAACGTCACCCTCGTGGTCCGGGGCGGGAACGGCTTCGTGCCTGCCCCGAGCACCGTCCTGCGCCACGGAGACCAGCTCCTGATCGTTGCGACCGCCGAGGCGCGGCTCGCTGCCGAGCGCCGCGTCCGTCAGGTCAGCAAAGAGGGCCGGCTCGCGGGCTGGACCTCCGCAACCTAGACGACCTAGACGACCTAGACGACCTAGACGACCGAGACGACCGAGACAACCTAGACAGCTGCCGCTTCGCAGGACGTTGGGCCCTGCCCGGCTCGGTGTTGTTGGTGTCCCCCTTGACGTTGCTGTTGGCGCATCACGGGACTTTCGGAGGGCGGTCTGCGGTTACACTGGCAGTCACACCCGGAGAGTGCTAACGGAGGAACCGTGCCGACGTACGCCTACACGTGTACAGCGTGCAAGCATGACTTTGAGATCGTCCAGTCCTTCACCGACGACTCGCTCACCGAGTGCCCCGAGTGCGAGGGCCGCCTGCGCAAGGTGTTCAACGCCGTAGGGGTGGTGTTCAAGGGCTCTGGCTTCTACAGCAACGACTCCCGCAAGGACTCGCGCCACGGCTCGCGCTCCGGCTCGCACGCGCGTTCGGGCTCGGACAGCGCCTCCACGTCATCCGGCGACTCGGGCAGCCAGGGCTCGTCCACCTCCACCTCCACGTCCTCCTCCACGTCCGCGGACTCATCGTCATCGACGTCCTCAGACTCATCGTCGGGCAAGGGCACGACCAAGACGGCAGCCCAGAAGACCTCAGCCGCCGAGGGCTCGGCTGCCTGAGAGCGCCACCCGCTGGCGGAACCTGTCCACAGGCGTTTCGGACCGTGACCGACCGTCCACAGGAGCGCAAGGCCACTGACCGGGGGCTGGCGCCGCGACTATTCTCGGCCCATGACATCCAGCACAGACGACCCGGTCGACTCGTCGGCTCGCGCCGAGATCGGCGTCATAGGAGGGTCGGGGTTCTACGAGTTTCTCTCCGACACCGAGCGCGTCAGCGTCACCACGCCGTTCGGTGAGCCCAGCGACGACGTCCTGATAGGCGATGTTGCGGGTCGACGCGTCGCCTTCCTGGCCCGGCACGGGCAACGCCATCGCTTCCCGCCTCACCGCGTCAACTACCGCGCCAACCTCTGGGCGTTGCGATCGGTCGGTGTGCGACAGGTGCTGGCCCCCTGCGCCGTCGGCTCCTTGAAGCCCCAGAACGGGCCCGGGACCATCGTCATCCCGGACCAGGTCGTCGACCGTACCTGGGGTCGCGACCACACCATCTATGGCGACGTGGGCCCAGTGGTTCACGTCGGGTTTGCCGATCCGTACTGCCCCCGCGGCCGTCAGGTGGCGCTCAACGCCTGTCGTGCGGCCGGGCTGGCGGTGGTTGACGCCGGCACGCTGGTCGTCATCAACGGCCCGAGGTTCTCCTCGAGCGCCGAGTCCCTCTGGCACCAGCAGGCCGGGTGGTCCGTCGTTGGCATGACCGGTATGCCGGAGGCCTCCATCGCGCGCGAGCTCGCCATGTGTTACACCACCATGGCCCTGGTCACCGACCACGATGCAGGGGTCGGGGGCGGCGAGGCCGTGACCCACGCCGAGGTGCTCAGGGTGTTCGCCCGCAGCATCGAAGGGTTGAAAGCCGTCCTGCGCTCGGCCGTTCAGCTCATGCCCGAGGCCGAGGATGACGACTCGGCCACCTGTTCGTGTCGGCGTTCCCTTGATGGGCTGAGGCTGCCGATCACCCTGCCCCTATGAGAGCCGCCCCATCGAGCGGGCCGGGAGCCCCGAGCTTCCCTGGCCCCGCCAGGGGCAGGCTCGAGAGCGTCCTTCCGGCCCGACTGGTGGGTCATGGGCGGCGACCTTCATGGCAGCGCAGCCGTCTTCGGCGCCTGCTCTCGGCCGGACTTGTCGCTGCTGCCGCGTATCTGGCGTTGAGTGCCTTCCTGCCAGGAGGACCCCCTCGGGACCTGCCCGTCGTGGTCGTCGCACAGGATCTCCTGCCCGGGCATGTGCTGACCCCGGCGGATCTGACGGTCGAGAGCTGGCCCCGGGACCTGGGCCCCGACAACGCCTTCTCCGATCCTGTGCTCTTGGTGGGCAGGACGCTTGGTGCGGGGATGTCGCGGGGTGAAGTACTTACCGCCGCCCGGGTCAGGGGGCCTGGGCTCTTGACCGGGGCCGGAGATGGTCTCGTCGCGGCCCACATCCGCCTCGCCGACCCCGCCATGGCGGCCGTGGCGGCCGCGGGCGACCACGTGGATGTGATCAGCTCGGCTGGCCAGGTCGTGGCGGCGGACGTCGTCGTCCTCGCCGTGGACACACGCTCCGACGGCAGCAGCGGCTGGTCCGGCGCAGCGGCTTCCGGACCTTCCGGCGGGCTGCTGGCTGCTGTCGGGGCCGCCGAGGCCGTGCGCCTGGCCACTGCCGATCCGTCTGGCCTCTCGGCACCCACGTTCAACGTCGTTCTGAAAGCAGCTCGCCACTGAGGGTGGTGAGCGGGCAGGGCCACAAGGGGCCCTTGAACCCAACCCGGCAAGCAGGAGCCAACACCGCCGATTCTCGGCTACCTTGAGCCGACAGCAGGGCCAGGCCAAGGTCATCGCCTTCATCCATCCGGAAGGACGAACAGCTCATGAGTGGGTTCAGGAAATTTGTCATGCAGGGCAACGTGGTCGAGCTCGCCGTCGCGTTCGTCATTGCGGCTGCTTTCGGCCTCGTGGTCAAAGCCTTCGTGGACGTGGTCATGTCGCTCATCGGCAAGATCGGCGGTCAACCGGATTTCACCAAGGTCCAACCTGGTGGGGTGCCGGTCGGTGCGTTCCTCACGGCCCTGGTTGCCTTCGTCATCCTGGCCGCCGTCGTCTACTTCTTCGTGGTCAAGCCCTACGAGGTGGCCAAGGCTCGTTTCAGCGCCCCGGCGAAGGAGGCGTCAGCACCAGCCGACGTCGTGCTGCTTACCGAGATCCGCGACCTGCTGGCCCGCCGCGGCAACGTGCCCTGATCCTCTCGCGCCCCGCCGATCCGGACAGAGCGCATGCTGCACGGGTGGCGATCGTGCACTAACCTGCCTACGAGCAGCTCACCGTCCAACCCGAGGTGGTCCTGATGTCTCTAGCCCTACCCGCACCGACTCTGCCACTGGTGCTCGCCGACGCATGGTCACGCACCCGGGCCGCCGACGTCGTGACCGTGGTGGCAGCAGCCGCAATGACGACAGCCGCCGCCCAGATCGCCATTCCCGTCCCGGGCTCTCCGGTGCCGGTGACCGGCCAGACCCTGGCGGTGCTCCTCACTGGCGCTGCCCTCGGCCCGCTGCGGGGTGCGCTCGGACAGCTGCTCTACGTCCTCGCAGCCTTGGCCGGACTGCCTGTCCTGGCCCAGCACCTGGGGGGCGCCCAAGCGGTCTTCGGTGCCACCGGAGGCTACCTGCTCGGCTTCATCGTGGCCGCCGCAGTCGTCGGTCGCCTGGCGAAAGGCGGCTGGAGCCGCACACCGGTCCGCGTACTGGTCTCATACGCGGTGGGATCGGTCATCATCTACGCAGTCGGGGTTACCGTGCTCGCCCGGGTCGCCGGGCAGGACATGGGCTGGGCGATCCAGAAGGGCCTGGTGCCGTTCCTGTTCGGAGACGGGCTGAAGGCTCTGCTGGCCGCAGGGCTGCTGCCCCTTGCCTGGGCCACGGTTCGCAGAATCAGCGGCTCGAAGGGTGTCGTGTCGCCCGACGGCCCCACTGATGTTCGCTAGGTAGGCGTTCGGTACACGCATCGTCAGTGGTGCCGCGGGGGCCTGCGCGCCGAACCTGAGCTGACCGCTGCATACTGATCGGCATGACGAGCACAACCCTGACGGACCTTGAGATCGGCCGCGCGACCGACCTGCTGCCCATCGAAGAGGTCGCAGCCTCGGCCGGCATCGCTGCCGAGCATCTGGAGCCTTACGGCCGTTATATCGCCAAGGTCTCTGAGACGGCGCTGACTGCTTTGTCGGATCAGCCGCCGGCGAAGTATGTCGTCATCACGGCAGTGACACCCACGCCTCTGGGCGAAGGTAAGACCACGACAGCCATCGGTCTTGCCCAGGGGCTCTCGATGCTCGGGCACCGCTCGATGCTTTCTCTGCGCCAGCCATCGCTGGGGCCGACTTTTGGCATCAAAGGCGGCGCGGCCGGCGCCGGCTACAGCCAGGTGGTGCCGATGGAGGCCGTGAACCTCCATCTGACCGGCGACTTCCACGCGGTCACCTCGGCGCACAACCTGCTCACGGCAATGGTCGACAACCATCTGCACCACGGCAACGAGCTCGGCATCGACACGCGCACGATTGCCTGGCGGCGCGTGCTCGATGTCAACGACAGGGCCCTGCGCAACGTCGTCGTGGGCCTGGGCGAGCGCATGGACGGCGTGCCTCGGCAGTCGGGTTTCGACATCACCGCGGCCAGCGAGGTGATGGTGATCCTCTCCCTCGCGACCTCGCTGCGGAACCTTCGCGAGCGCCTGGGCCGCATCGTCGTGGGATTCACGTATGGCGGAGCGGCGGTCACCGCAGAGGACCTGAAGGCCGCTGGGGCAATGACGGTGATGCTTCGTGATGCCATCAAGCCCAACCTGCTGCAGACACTGGAGAACACGCCCGCGCTGATCCATGCCGGGCCGTTCGGCAACATCGCCACCGGCAACTCCTCGGTGGTGGCCGACCTGCTCGGAATTCGCACCGCGGACTACCTGCTCACCGAGGCCGGCTTCGGGGCGGACATGGGCGCCGAGCGCTTCTTCAACGTGAAGTGCAGGGCGTCCGGGCTGCAGCCGGACGCCGCCGTGCTCGTCGTGACTGTGCGCGCGCTGAAGACTCACTCTGGCAACTACCACGTCGTCGCGGGTCGCGCGCTGCCGCCCGAGATGCTCGAAGAGAACCCTGAGGACGTCCGCCTGGGCGGCGAGAACCTGCGGCGTCACATCGAGATAGTGCGCCGCTTCGGGGTGTCTCCCGTCGTGGCCATCAACGCCTTCCCGACCGATCATGACTCGGAGCACAACGTCATCCGAGAGATCGCAGCCGACGCCGGCGCCCGGGTGGCCGTGACCCGGCACGTCGCCGATGGCGGCAAGGGGGCGCTGGAGCTGGCGGCCTTGGTGGCCGAGGCTGCCCAGGAGCCGACCTCGTTCCGCTACCTCTACGATCTCGACCTGCCACTCGTGGACAAGATCGAGAAGGTTGCCAAAGAGATCTATGGCGCCGACGGCATCGACCTGGCGCCATCGGTGGCCAAACAGCTCAAACGGTTCGAGGTGCTGGGCTACGGAGCCTTCCCTGTCGTCATCGCCAAGACGCACCTGTCGATCTCCTCGGATCCGACTCTGCGGGGCGCCCCGACCGGCTGGCGGATGCCGGTGCGTGAGGTCCGGGCCGCTGTCGGCGCCGGCTACGTGTATGCGATCTGCGGAGAGATGCGGACCATGCCCGGGCTGCCCAAGCACCCAGCAGCTGAGCGGATCGACATCGACCAGGACGGCAACATCGTCGGTCTGTCCTGAGCCCTGGTCGGGTGTCAGTCAGCCCGCACCATCGGCCCTAGCCCCAGTGCGGCGGGCGCTGCTCCTGCAACCACTGGTCATGTGAGTCCTCACGCGTCGACTCACCCCAGTCGGCGTCCGTGTCATCGCGGGTCTGCTCCGGCTTTGGCCTGACTTTGACGACGTTCACGCTGGGGTCGGCGGTCCCCGGTGTCGAGTCTTCCCCAGATGCCGGCCGGGTTGCTTCGTCGTCGAGAGGGTGGGTGTCGGAGGCACGGCGGACAGCAGCGATCACCCGAGCCACATCGCGTGCCGGATCGCGGAACAGGTCGGTGGTCCAGATCCGCACGTGCTCCCAACCGAGTCGGCGCAGCTGCTCGATCCGCAGCCGGTCTCGATCACGGGTGCTCGGCATCGCGGCATAGCGCGGACCGTCAGTCTCTACAGCAACCAGGACCCTCCCGGGGAGGCGCGGATCCTCGACGGCGAGGTCAAGACGTTGCACGGACGTGCCGTAGCCCGGGTGCACAACCAGGCCTGTTGCCCTTAGCCGGGACGCAAGATCGGCCACCAGAGGGTCAAGAGGTGCCACCAGGTCCGCACCCCGGGACGCTGGCAGGGCGCCGCCGCCTTCGGCATAGGAGAGGAAGTCGCGCAACATGAGGGCTCCCCGGGCCTTCAGCCGCCCGGGGTCGAGATCGGCGGCGGCGAAGGAGGAGACGACCGTCATCCGGCGACGCGCCCGCGTGATCGCGACGTTGAGGCGCCGCTCGCCGCCCTCGAGGTTGAGCGGCCCGAAACGGTGCAGCACCCGGCCATGAGGGGTCTTCCCGTAGCCGATCGACAAGATGATGGCGTCGCGTTCGTCGCCCTGGACGCGTTCGAGGTTCTTGACGAAGAACCGCTCGCCGGCCTCCTCGTCGAAGAAGTCGCCGAGGCCTTCAGCTCCGACAAGTGCCGCGCGCAGCGCCTGGTCGATCCGGGTCGCATGCTTGATACCAAGGGCGATGACACCCAGCGACTCGCTCGGGCGGGTGCGCGCATGCGCAAGAACCAGCTTGACGACGCGGTCGACCTCAGCCTGGGTGGACTCGATCGCCTCAAGGCCGGGCTGAACCGGCGCCGAACCATCGACGACCTCGAGACGAACCACGTCCTCGTTGCTGGTGCCGGGAAAGGTGACAAGCGCGCCGTCATACATCTGGGCGTTGGCGAAGGAGACCAACCGCTCGTCCAGAGAGCGGTAGTGCCAGCTGAGCCGACGCACCGGCAATGCCGCCGAGAGGACGTCCAGGATCGACTCGAACCCCTCGGTGAGCGAGTCGTCGAAATCCGTCGCGCTCACGGCAGCTGAGTCGTCCACATCGGTGGCCGCCGTGAAGAAGCTGGTCGGAGGCAGCTGCCGCTCGTCACCGGCGACGACCACCTGCGTGGCCCGCGAGATCGCCGAGATCGCCTGTGCCGGCGGGATCTGCGACGCCTCGTCGAAGATGACGACGTCGAACCAGCGACCGGCCGGCAGGATCGAGGCGACCACCAGGGGGCTCATCGCCCAGCACGGCTTGATCGCAGTCATCGTCTCGGCTGCACGTGGCAGCAGCTCGCGCAACGGCCGATGCCGCCGCGACCTGCCAGCCTCAGCACGAACCAGGGCCTCCTGCTCGGGGTGGTCGGCGAGAACCTCGCGGAGCCGGCGGCCGACGGCGGCACGAACGCGCTCAACCGTGGCGGCGAGGTGTGCATGGTCCGCCTCGATGTACTCCGACCCGACCCGGCGCAGGAGGTCGCCGTCGTGTGCGCCGTAGGCACTGTCACGGACGCTGATGTCGTCCAGGACCGAGGTCCACCAGACGAAGTCCATCTCGGGGGCCACATCGGCCGGAGCCACCCCCCGACCGGCCAGGTCGTCGATCAGCGGCCCCATCCCTGACTCGCGCAGGTTGTCGAGGACCGAGACCACGCGGGGAAGAACGGCAAGACGATCGCTTCGCCCGGCGAGCGCCTCTAGTCGATGCTGCAGGTCGGGCAGCGGGGACCCGAGCAGATCCCCACCAGCCGGGGTGGTCTCGAGCCGGGCACCGAGCCAGGCCAGGTCCTTGTCGAGCTCGCCATAGGTCTGCTCGGCCTCGTCGATGCCGACAGGAATCTCAGGCCGACCACCGGGGCCGGCCAGATGGCCCCACAGAACCCGCTGCTCCTGAGCGGCCTTGAGCGCCGAGTGCAGATCGGCCGGCGGAGGACCAGGGCGCAGCAGGCTGCGGGCCCGACGTCGCAGCCGGAACCGCGACCTGAAGCCGAGCCGTAGTCCATGCGTGTCCCGGTAGCCCTTGGTGGCTGTGGCTCCGACCATGTCGGTGAGCGGCACGTCGAAGACCTCGGGCCGGAATACCTCCAGCGTCTGGCGCACCTGCTCAAGGACCCCCAGAGCGCGGCCCCAGTCCTGAGGCTTCTTGGCCTCTGGCAGCCCGGCGTCGACCATCGCGACCTCAAGTCGTTCCTTGGCGGCCTCCAGCCCTCCGCCACCCAGGCCGCTGGTGATCTCCAGCGCCTGCGCAGCGTCATCGGCCGAGACAACGTGCGCGCCGAACCAGGGGTCGTCGCCTTCGCCCACGGTCCAGGCTCCGAGCGAGGCCGCCTCACTCAGCGACTGACCCAGCTCTGCGACCCTGCCGCGGCTGACGCCCTCCAGGGCATCGCCATGGAGCCGGACCCGCGAGGTCGGCGGCCCGGGCCGGGCCCACAGCTCGGCGAGCGCGATCTGAGCGTCGAAAGCGCTTACGCCCCAAGGGTTTCGCTTGTCGTGAAGCGCCGCACGGTGTTCTACCAGCCGGGTACGCCGATCTGCCACGGTCCGCTCGATGGCGGTCGTGTCAGGGTCCTCGGCGTCACAGGCCCGGTCCAGCGCAGCCCCGAGCTCTTGGGCGAGCCGGCGCTTGTTGGACGCGCCGTCGTAGACATCCAGGACCAGGTCCCCGAGGCCAAGTCGGTCCAGCCGCCCGACCACTGCATCGATGGCGGCCCTCTTCTCGGCCACGAACAACGTCCGCCTGCCCTCGCTGGCCAGGGAGGCGATGAGGTTGGCGATGGTCTGGCTCTTCCCGGTGCCGGGCGGCCCCTTGATGACGAGGTTGGCACCGCTGCGCACGGCGTCGATGACGGCCTGCTGGGAGGAGTCTGCGTCGAGCACGAGGTGCTCTCGGGCGGGGTCCGTGTCGGCCGGGGACTCCGGGACGGTCGTGCGCACGGCCTTGAGCGCGGCGGGGTCTCCGGCCAGCGCGGCCACGACGTCATGGTTGGCCAGGGTGTGTGCCTGGGCGGCCAGGTCGGCAACCATGGGCAGCTTGGCGTAGGAGAAGGTGCCCAGCACCAGCCGTGGGGCGATCTGGAACGCGGGGATCCGCTCGCACATCACGTTGAGCGCCTCGAACACCGGACCCGGGTCGAAGCCCCGGGTGACCGTGGCCATCTCCTCCAGCGCCTCCGTGTCCAGCTCTATGCCCTGCTCGGAGCGAAGGTAGTGCTCGAGAACGGGATTGAGCTCGACGTGCTCACCCAGGTCGATGTCGAAGTCCAGCTGGGCCGCGCCGGTTGGCCTGAGTACGCACGAACGCAGGAGCACCGCTGCGCATGGTGGCCGGGGCGCTGAGTCAACCTGCCAGGTCGCCATACCGACGGCGAGGAACCCTGCCGTGATGCCACGCTCTTCGTGCAGCTCGAGAGTCTTGGCGCGGATCGTGCGAACTCGCCGGCGGGCATCCTCGAGGGCTGATGGCTCGCGCACGAGATCAGAGAGCTTGGTCGGTCGTCCGGCGAGCAGCATGGCCAGGCCGCCGGGATGCGCAGCCGTCAGGTCGAGGGTCCCAGAGGGCAGATCGCGATACCAGAGCAGCGTGTTGCGTCCGCCCAGATCCACCAGATGCCGCTGCCAGATGCGAACCGCCGCGGCCACCCGGTCTTCACGCGGGTCGTCGCTCGCGTTGTCGGCTGGTGCGGTGACGGGGGTGGATGGCGCTCCGGCGGGGTTCTGCGGGGACTGACTCACCCCAGCAGGCTAACGAACCTGATGCCGGCCAATGCGCGCCGCGCGGCTCCCGGGCATCGAGACTCACTCCGACCGCTCATGGCCCTCCATCACGATCGTCCCAACACTGCTGCGAGTATGCGCGCGCGCCAGGCCGGCAACCTCCGACGGTGAGGGACCGGGTCTCTTGCGCGTTCAGCAGCCGCTCCGGCATCTCAGGCAGGCAGGGCCTCGCCCCGTCCAGGACGACTGCCTCGTGCCAACCCAGCGCACGGCACCGGCCATCGCCCTGCCAGAATGGGCAGCCGCGCCGGGTTCCGCTTGGAACCGGCGCGCCCCGCCCTCGTAGCTCAGGGGATAGAGCGACCGCCTCCTAAGCGGTAGGTCGCAGGTTCAAATCCTGCCGGGGGCACCAAGGTGACCAGCTGGCCAAGCCAGGTGCCAGGCCGCGGCCGATCCCGCCCTCTTCCGGCACACCCTCCGCTGTCACAGCAGCCGTCCCACCAGCCGCCGCCACACCAGCCACCGCCACACCTAAGCACTCTGGCCCCCCATCGCCGAAGCGGTGAGAGGCCAGAGGCTG
>JBDTOA010000005.1:0-21413 GCA_039933475.1 Dermatophilaceae bacterium | reverse complement strand
CATCGGTCGGGACCGGGACCACATCGATGGGCACCGGGACGGTCTCCGTGGGGACCGGGACGGCATCGGTGGGGACCGGATCAGCCTGACCCACCGCAAGCCCCGGCGGCGTTGACGGACTACCCGAGCTGTCTGCGTAGGACGCGGACGGGAAACCGATGACGGACCCGGCCACCACGGTGAGCACCAGGGCAGCTGACCTGACCACGACGGACCGCTTCCTTCGCACGAACGTGGCGCGGCTGAAGGGTTTCATAGATGAGGTCCCGAGCCCCCGATCTCTCCAGGTCCTGTCGAACACGCCTTCGTCGCCGGTCACGGGAATGCCGATGGGCTTCCGATTCATACTGAAATCGTTGACCTCGCCACCATGTGGCGGAGCAGCCAGAAGCACGAGAAACTTCTACGTCAGGTTAAGGAGATGGCCTGTTCTTCTTGCCGGAACCTATGGGTGATCAGGGATCTGCACCGCATTGACGAGAGGCTCGCTGCTTGCAGTCGCGGCGCCGCGGGTAATGACGGCGTTGTCCTGGAACCGATAGTCGCATTCCCCGTCGCGACTCGCCCACAGAGCCACCGCTTTGATCTGAGGGTAGCTCTGGAGCGTCTTGGGTATCTGCGCATACCAGTCTGCTGATCGTTGCGGGTCATTCGGGTACTGCGCTGAGCCGGTCTCGCTGATCATGATCGGTTTCTTGATGTCGATCCCAGCCGCTGGACCATCCCTTTGCAACCAATGGTAGAAGATGAGCATCTTGTCCTGGAACGAGACGTACTTGCTGGCGTCGATAGCTCCCCCGGCGCAGCCCGACTGGTTGTAGACATTCCAGCTCACCCAGTCAACGACGTCATTTCCAGGCCACATGGTGCTCGCAGCGGCCAAGTTGTCCTGCGAACCGGTCATCACCCAGACCCAGGCCACATTCGTTGCTCCTGCCTTGACGTACAGGCCGTGTACGTGTCTCCACGCTGCCTTGAAGTCCTCGGCAGACCCCAGGACCGCCATCTTCTGCTTCTGGTTCGCCTCCTGCTCGAAAGTCACGAAGACAGGCACCTTGAGCGAGGCGACTCCGCGTGCCTGCTGGCTCAACGAGCTGTCGTAACGTCCGGCCGCGATCTGGGCCCACGTGACGCTGCCTCTATCGGCGGAGGCAAAGTCCCTGGCGGCAAGTGCCATGTGGAGCAGTCGACCACCTGCGACGAGCGAGCGCTCTGCGGCGTCCGGGACCACCTGGAACACATCGTGGTAGCGGTAGACGAAGTCGAACTTTCGACCGAGTGTGCCCTCGAGGTCGGCTATGGCTCCCTGCGTAGGTGGTTTGGTCGCGACTCCCCACAGGACACCGCACTCCGGGACGATCTTGGGCCCGAGCTGACACGAGCGAGGTGCCGGGCCGGGAGTCGTGGGTGATGTTGTGCTGGAAGCTTTCTGGACCCCACTGGACCCTGAGCACGCCCCTGTGGACGTGATGGACAGGAGGGCGATCGCCGCAACAGCGAAGGCTCGGCCGGGGCGCATTCTCACGGCCCCCGGTTGCCGTTGAAGCGGGCCCTGACGCTCATCGCCAGGAGCTGCAGTGCGGCAGGTATGTCATCAACGAGGTATCGCCTGGCCAGTCGTCGGGGCTCCATCAACAGCCTGCCCACCCACTCGATGCCACCTCGTTGGACCCACCCGGGCGCGCGTCTGACATCACCGGCTGCCATCGCGATGCCGCCGCCGCACCCGAGGGCCCACGCTGCGGGGCAACGCTGCTGGATGAGGGCAGCCAACCTTTCCTGTCGGGGGAACCCAAGCCCGATGAGATACAACCCTGCGCCCGAGATCGAAGCCGCCTCGACGACGCGATCCAAGGACACAGGATCACTGTCGAAGCCGAACGGAGGCGCGACCGCCCCCGCGACACGCAGGCCCGGGTACCGCTCACTCAGTGCCTGAGCAGCCCTCTGACAGGTCTCCCCCTCGCCACCTCCGATGATGTATACCGATCTGCCGCTCCGCACTGCAGCGGCCGTCAGGGTCTCGACCAGACCAGAACCAGCCACGCGCTCAGGCAGCCGATCTCCGGCCAGGGCAGACGCCCAGAGCAACGGCATGCCGTCCGCAACAACCATTGCCGCAGCATCCACGAGGCGCATGCAGTCGTTGTCGCTACGGCACATCCGCCAGATGTCGACGTTCGGGGTCACGATCACCCCGCCTCTTCCCTCGCGCCACCCCTGCTCGACGCGATCGACCACGTCAGACTCAGTAAGTGGGTCGATGCCCAGGCCACCCACGGCCAGGCGGGCCGACGGCCTGCCTGTCTCGCTGGCCCAACCCTTTTCGGCGGTCACACATCCAACAGAACCACAGCAAGGAACGTGGAGAGACAGGATTCGGCGAAACGCTGGCCGGCTTGCCGGTCTGACCTACCGTCGTCCCTACGCCCGGCCTGCAGATGAAGATTCCGCCGATTCGCTCGCGAACGCAAAGGAGTCTGACCTAGGCTAAAACCGTGATGGGGAATCCCGGGATGGACCGAGGCACACGGGTGTTGGGGCCATGACGACGGGCCCAACAGTTATCTACGTGGCGGGTTCTGGGCGATCAGGCAGCACTCTTCTCGAGCGCACATTGGGAGAGATCAGTGGTTTTGTCAATGTTGGTGAGCTCATTGATCTCTTCCGCCGCGTCGCTCCCGGAGGGGAGCTCTGTGGTTGCGGTCAGCCCTTTGGGATCTGTCCATTCTGGGCCAGCGTCGGACAAAGCGTGCTGGACAGCTGGGATGCTGACGAGGTGGATGCCGTAAGGCGACTCCAGGTCCAGGTTGCCCGCCAACGGCACATCCCAAAGCTGATGTTTCCTCGATGGGCAGGGCCGAGCTTCAACAAAGCCGCAAGCGAATACGGAGCGTGCTACCGGAGGCTCTATTCGGCGATCGCCGAACACGCGGGCGCACGGTACGTGGTGGACGCAAGCAAGTGGCCGGTACAGGCCCTGGCCCTCTCTCGGGCAGCTCTGGATGTGAGGGTCATCCACCTCGTCCGTGACCCGCGCGGGGTCGCACACTCTCTAGGTAAGGAGAACATCGCGCGACCACATGCGGTCGGGCAGACCGAGGTCATGTTCCACGAGTCCTCCCTAGGCGCAGCCGCCCGTTGGCTTGCCATCCAGACCGAGTCTGATGTGCTTGCTCGATGCGGGCTCCCGGTCGTCCGAATGCGGTACGAGGACTTCGTGCGCGAGCCCAGAGAGCAGGTGCGCTCGGCCCTCCGCTCCCTTGGGCTGTCCCCTGACGACAGCTGGCTCTCACACATAGGCAAAGACCACGTGTCGCTCAGCTCGAGCCATGGCCTGTCCGGCAACCCCTCTCGCTTCCGCGCCGGCGACGTCCCTCTCCGGACCGACCTGACCTGGCGGACCGACATGAGGCGCCGAGACCAGCTTCTCGTAGCCGCCGTGGCCTTTCCGCAGCTGCTCAGGCACCAGCTCTCCAGCCAGAGTGTTGCAGGCAGGCCATCGTGAGTACCCAGGCTCCTGAGGACGAGGGAGCAGAGAGCCCCGAGGAGCACGGCCAGTGGCCCTTGGTCTCGGTCATCCTGGCGACGCGTGGACGTCCGGAGCTGGTGCGGGAGTCCATCAGCGCTGTCGTGGGTCAGACGTACCAGGGAAGGATCGAGTGCATCGTCGTCCACGACCAGGAGGAGATGGACCCGACCTTGGGTGCGCTGGGTACTGAAGGGCACTCAGTTGCCGTGATGGCGAACAGACGCGCGCCTGGCTTGGCGGGTGCCCGCAACACCGCGGTCGAATGTGCCGCCGGACTTTTTGTCGCCACGTGCGATGACGACGACGTCTGGCACCCCACCAAGCTTGAGAAGCAGATCGACATGCTGGCCTCGCAGCCGGATCTGCTGGTTGTCGGCTCCGGGATCCGGTTGCTGTTTCCGGCAGGGAAGGTCGTCGAGTGGCCGGCGCGAGCCGAGCGCATCACTCGGGCGATGCTCCTTTCGAGCCGTGTCAAGGAGATGCACTCGTCAACCTTGGTCATGCGTCGGGACGCTTTCGCAAAGGTCGGCGCTTACGACGAGCTGCTTCCTTTCGGATACGCCGAGGATTATGACTGGGTCTTGCGAGCTTCCAGGGTTGGCCGTCTTGGGGCGGTCCGCGAACCACTGGCAGACATCCGCAAGGACGTGCCTTCGTGGTACCGCGGCCGGGCCGAGATGACCGCCGCTGCGCTGCCGTACTTCCTGAACAAGCACCCCGAGATCTCGTCGTCACGGCGCGGTCATGCCCGCATACTGGGTCAGATCGCGTTCGCGAAGTCGGTGCATGGTGAGCGCAGCACGGCCGCCCGTCTCGCCGCCCGCGCTCTCACGCGATGGCCACTTTCGACTCATGCCTACCTTGCGCTGGTCCACGTAGCAACCAGGGTGGACCCCGCTCGCGTGCAGAGCCTGGCCCGCCGTTATGGCCGTGGCCTTGCCTAGGGCCGCCATGGAAGGCCGGACACCAAACTTCCTTCATCTGGGACCTGGCAAGTCAGGTTCAACGTGGCTCCATGAGGTGCTCCTTCTCCACCCCCAGGTATTCCTGACCGAGGCCAAGGATCTGTACTACTTCAGCCGCTATTACGACCGCGGGCTCGACTGGTACTGCAGGCAGTTCAGGGGATCTGCGCCCCACCACCTGGTCGTCGGCGAGGTGTGTCCGGACTACCTCGCCTGCCCCGAGGCTCCGGCCCGCATCAAGGAGAGCCTCGGGACACGCGTGACGCTGATGGCGACGCTCCGCGAGCCCGTCTCCAGGGCGTTCTCGTCGTTCCTCTACCTACGCAAGCACGGCCTCGCCCCCCCAAGCTTCATCGAGGCGGTTCGGTCCATCCCACAGCTGACCGACGAGGGACGCTATGCCACCCAGCTCAGCCGGTATGCCGAGTGGCTGGGCCCAGGTGCCGTCCAGGTCTCCCTGTTCGATGACCTCCAGAAGGATCCCCAGGCGTTCTTCGACACGATCACGGACGGACTCCGACTGCGGCGGATGACGCTCGAGCCTCACCTGCTCGAGGCGAAGCTACCGGCCAGCAGAGCACGGCTGCTGCCGGTTGCGATGGCGGTTCAACGAACCGCGGGGTGGGTGCGCCAGCACGACGGAACCGAGCTGGTGGGGCGGATCAAGCGGTCCCCCCTCGTCCAGCAAGTGCTCTACAAGCCGCTTGCGACTGGCCAGTCCGAGATGTCCAGCGACGCCGTCGACCTCATCCGTGAACGCCTTGCCGGCGAGGTAGCAGCCCTTGAGCGCGACCACGGACTCTCCGTCATCGACCGCTGGGGTTGGAAATGAACCAGTATCTGCGACAGAGGAGCATCAGGTCATGGCGTTGAGAGCGATGATGCCGAGCTCCCTGCACAGCCTCAGCCGGCGAATCTACGTCAGGAGCGGCGCCGCAACAGCAGCCATCCGGATGGAGCCCTCGTTCATGGTGATCGGCGCTTCCAGGTGCGGCACAACTTCGCTCTTCGCCGCCCTGACCGCCCATCCGCAGGTCTTCCGGCCGACCGTCAACAAGGGCGTGAACTACTTCGACCTCAACTACTACCGTGGGCCCGACTGGTACAGGGGCCATTTCCCGATCTCCCAGCTCGCGCGACGCAGAGCCTCTGGTGCCGTCTCGTTCGAGGCGAGCGGCTACTACATGTTCCATCCGTTCGCTCTCGAGCGACTGGCGACGGACATGCCCTCAACCAAGCTTGTCGCCATGCTGCGCGACCCCGTCGAGCGGGCCTACTCAGCCTTCAAGCACGAGACCGCTCGCGGCTTCGAGTGGGAGTCCTTCGAGCGGGCGCTGGACATAGAGGACGAACGCCTCATCGGCGAGGTAGAGCGCATGGCCACGGACCAGACGTACGAGAGCTTTGCCCACCGTCACCAGACTTATGTGCATAGAGGCCAGTATGCCGAGCAGCTCCAACGTGCTCGTAACCTGTTCCCGGCCAAACAGATTCACGTGATAGAGAGCGAGGACTTCTTCCGGGAGCCGGCCCGGGAGTACCGACGGCTCCTTGACTTCCTCGAGCTCGACCCGTTCGAACCTGGCCGCTTCGACAAGCACAATGCGCGCCCGAGCTCACCAATGCCGCAAAAGGTGCTCGAGCGCCTGACCGCGCACTTCACACCCCATGATGACCACCTTGCCCAGATGCTGGGGCGTCGACCGGCCTGGGAGAGCTGATAGCTCAGGGGAGACCTCTGACTCGGCTTGGGTGGAACCCACGACCAGCGTCAGTGGGTCGCATCCTTCTCTGCCATCGCCTCGGGAATGGCTTGCGACCCCCTTGGCACGCGGTCCAGCACCAGGGCAGCCATGATGACAACGAGCAGGATCATTGTTCCGAACACCAGGCCTCCGACCACGTCGGTTACCCAGTGCTTCAACAGGTACGTTCGGCTGTACGCCTCGACCGCTGCGAGAAATGCCAGCGCCGACCACGCCGACACCTTCACCCGGCGGCTCTTTACCCTGCGCCATCGCAGACCAAAGAAGATGAGCAGCCCGTAGACGACGACCAGGCGAGCACACCCCCCCGAAACCCACGTGCCAAGAGTCGTGGGCGGATGGCCACGGTCCACCATCTGCTTGAGGATCTGGCCACCGAACTTCTCCAACAGATAGCCAACAGGCAGCAGTGTGAGGGGGATCCACCACCGACCACGGCCGAGCAGCAGTGCAAACACGACGGCCCCGACGACAGTCAGGGCCTGAGTCTCAGGTCTGTTACCGATCTGGGTGAGGACATGCCAGATCTGGGTCCACCCACCGACCTGCCTGGCCGCGAACCAGTCGAAAACGGGTCGATCCACCACAGGCTCGAGTCGATGGGCAAGGAGGCCCAGAACCCAACAGGTGATGATCGCGAACGCCCATCCGGCCAGGATCACAACCGCCGCAGTGACGACCCGGCCCACGTCCTCGATGGCGCCGTCGGCGGCCTTGCCCGCTTCCTCCGACCTGGCTTGCCAGGCGCCGTACAGCTTCGACCCGGGCAGCCAGGCCACCAATGCTGTTCCAGCGGCGGCAACCCCGAGCAACCACACGGTCCCGGCAACGATGGAACCTGACATTCACGGCCTCCTCTGCGCCCCATCTGTTACTCAACTACCTAAGCAGGTGAAGCCGGCGCTTGTTCTCGGAACGAGGTTTTCGCAGCCCGGCGACCTTTGGGAAACGCCTGCGCGGCCGCATCCGCGGGGAATATTCTTTCTAAGCCACGCCCGTCGACACGAGATGCATCTGGGGACAGCATGCCGGTGAACCTGTCAGTGGCCCCCGCCACGGCCGTTCAGCAGCCCGTGCCCCGACGTCGCCAGACCAGCCCCCAGCCCAGGTGGCTGCGGCCGGGCTGGCCCCTGGCAGTCTTCTTCGTGGGATTTCCGCTGTGGTGGGTGCTCGGACTTGGCGACTTCGGCGCCCTGCTGCTCTCGATCCCTATGGGTATCGACCTGCTGCGCAGACGGCAGCTGGTCGCGCCTCGAGCCTTTGGGGCATGGCTGCTGTTTCTGGCCTGGGTGCTTATCGGAGTGCTCACTCTTCAGGTGAGCGCACCGGGAACCGTTGAGGGACAAAGCGGCTCGCGCTACCTCACGTGGTTCTACCGCCTGTGCTGGTACCTCACCGTCACTGTGGTGATGCTGTACGTGATCAACAACCGCAAGACCCTGTCCACCCTGCGGGTGGCGCGAATCATGAGCTGGATGTTCGTGTGGATCACCCTCGGTGGCCTTGTGGGTGTCCTGGCCCCGACCCTGGAGTTCCCGTCAGCGCTCGAGCTCATCCTGCCCTCGGGGATCGCGGCAGACGGCTTCGTCAACGCGCTTATCCATCCGTCATTCGCACAGATCCAAAGCGTTCTGGGCTACGAGTCGCCACGCCCCAGCGCGCCATTTGCCTACGCGAACACCTGGGGCGTCAACTACGCGTGCTTCCTGCCCTTCTTCGTCTACGGGTGGTGCTCACGCAGGTCGGGCTGGCGCCGCGTCGCGGCGCCCTTCGTCCTCGCGATCGGGACCCTTCCGGTCATCTACTCCCTCAACCGCGGCCTGTGGGTGGCCTTGGGCGTCGCTGCCCTTCTCCTCGCGATCCGGGCGGCGTTCATGGGCAAGCCAGGGATCTTCGCCTCGATCCTGGCTGCTGGACTCGTGGTTGTCCTGCTCCTCGCCTTCAGCCCGCTCGGGTCGATTGTCACTGACCGGCTGGCCCACCCTCAGAGCAACACGGGCCGGCAGAATCTGAGCACCCTGGCAGTCACCAGCGTCTGGGCGAAGTCCCCGGTCGTCGGTCTTGGAAGTACGCGCACCGTTCAAGGCACCTTCAGCTCGATCAGCGGCACTCGGACAGCGGCGTGCCCCAAGTGCAGTCCTCCGGCCCTGGGTACGCAGGGCCAGATGTGGCTCGTTGTCGTCGGCCAGGGGCTGCTCGGCCTCTTCTTCTTCATGCTGTTCTTCGGCCTGCAGCTCATCTACCAGATCCGCCGCCGGGGACCCACGGTGACAATGGGGTTGGCGGTCCTGATCATGTCGTTCGTGACGATGCCGGTCTACAACTCCATCGGTACCGCCCTGCTCGCCATCATGGTTGCCGTTGCTCTGATGACCAGTGACTCGTTGAGCGAGGAACCGTCGCGGGGCCTGCTGGGAGGCAGGAGACGATCGGGTGGCTCGGGGCGTCCGGCTCCCACTGTTGGGGGGTATCTCAGCTTCCTTCGGCACAACGCCGCGATCATCCTCATCTGTGTCGTCGCGGGCATCGTGGTGGCGGGGTCGTGGCAGACCGTTCAAGGCACCCGGGATGTTGCCACCGTCGGCGTCCTGGTGGCGCCAGAGGAGAGCAACCCCATTCCGGCATCACCACCCATCACCCTGGACTCCGCCTCCCTGCTCCTCTACTCCGCGCCCGTTCTTGCGGCCGTCAGCACTGCTGCCGGTCACCAGGTGACGAGCACCGACCCGGATCTGGCCATCACTGCGACCCCGGGCACGCACATCCTGCACATCACCTTTGCGGCCGACGATCCCCTTACGGCGAGCAGAACTGCAACTGCCGCAGCCTCGGCACTCATGACCGCGCTCACGCAGCACGCGGCGGAACGACGTGACCTGCAGCTTTCCCAGCTGCGCGCCTCGGCCGCTTCGCTCAGCTCCTCGATCGACGCCCAGGCCGCGATCCTCTCTAAGCTCCAGCTCCCGGGCATCCAGCGACCCACCGACCTCGAGGTCAAGACCCTGAAGGAGAGCACCTCGGCAACGATCCTCGCCGCCCAGAAGGTCAAGATCCAGATGGATCGGATCACCAGTCGGCAGCCCACTCCCCCGCAGGTCGTCCAGCCGAGCAGCACCTCGCCGCAGTCGGATGACTGGCGGGTCAGCATCGCCACCGGCCTGTCCCTGGGTCTGCTCCTCGGTGTGCTGCTCGGATGGGTCCGGACCCTGCGAAGTCCTCGGCTCCGTAATACGAAGGACATCGCGCGCTGGGCAGGTCTACCCGTACTCGCTGAGGTCCCGGTTGGCGGCGACTGGCTCGAGACAGCTGGAGAGCTCGACAGAGCACATCGGTCGCTCGAGGTCGTTCGACCCACGGCATTTGTGTCGGCCTCTCCCAGCAGCAGCTCGGCTTCGGCAGTTGCCCAAGGCCTCGACGAGCGTCTGCACACCGGCGACCGTTCGTCGGACACCAGATCCATCCCACTCCAGCGCGACCAGCAGGTCGTGCTGGTCGTGGCTCAGGGCGCGCAAGCCAGAGAGCTCACCACCGTCCGCGATCGCCTCACCCAGAACGGGGGCGGAGTACCGGGCGTGGTTTTCACGCACCGAGCCTCCGAAGGAAACCAATGAAACTGACCAGCCGCGAACCATCTGCTCCCCGGCCACGGAAGGGAACCACCGATATGTCCGACACCGTAAAGGAATCCATGACGAGCCAGCTGGCGATATCGACCCAGCGCGACAGTCTGCGGATCAGGTGAGCGCCTTGGAGTCCATGCCTCGTGACGACGTCAGACTGAACTTGGTGTCCAACGCGCTGCGGCGCCACGCAGCTCTCGTCGTGATCTTGATGATCGTGTTCGGAGCGGCAGCGGGAGTATTTGCCGCGTCTTCATCCTCCGCGTATGTCGCCACTTCCAGCGTCATGCTGCGCGCCACCGCGGGAAATGCCTTCTCCCCGTCCAGCACCGCCAGCGGCCCCCAGGTGACGATCGCCATGGGCACGGAGACAGGCGTCGCCATGTCGCCCAGGGTCGCGGCGATCGCCTCAAAGACCCTCGGGTCGACGGTGTCACCACAGTCGCCAGCCATCTCGGTCACGTCGCCGCCCAACACGGTGATCCTTCAGATTCGGTATACCGCTGGATCGGCCAAGATGGCCCAGGCAGGCGCGCAGGCCATTGCGGAGGCGGTCCTTCAGAACCGGCAGGAGCGGGCCCAGTCAGCGCGTCAGTTCCAGCTGGACGCACTCAACGCCCAGCAGAAGGCTGCGGCAGCCGGCCTGGCAAAGGCCTCGGCGGCTGCCTCGGCGACCAAGGCGCCACCTGAGGCGGCACAGCAGCTCCAGCTGCACGCCGCCCAGCTGGCCACTATTCAGGGCAGTCTGAGCTCCCTGCTGGCCACGGACACGACACCGGGAACCCTCATCGGCCCGGCCGACCTACCTACCGCGCCCTCGGGGCTCAGCGCCCTGCTGCTCATCCCGGCCGGAGCACTCTTCGGTCTGGCCGTGGGAATGGTGATCGCGATCTGGCGCGAGCTCCGCGACGACCGCATCCGGGTCTCCGACGAGGCGACGGTCGCCGGGCTGCCAGTTCTTGCCCAGGTGCCACGGCCACGAGCAGGGGCCGACGAGGGGCTGGCCATCGAAGGCCGCGACCCGGGCCTTGCCGACGCCTACCGACAGGCACGAGCAGGCGTCCAGGCGGTGACAAGGTCACCTTGCAGCCTGGCCATCTCGGATCTCTCGGGCTACCGGTCTGCCGGTGAGGTCGCGGCCAACCTCGGCCTCTCATTGGCCAGTGCCCAGCACTCGGTGACGCTTGTGTCAGCGGTGCCCCAGCACGACCTGGAGCAGCTGATGGGCCTGGATGGCGGGCCAGGTCTGGCGGAGCTGCTCGAGACTGGTCAGGCCCCGGGCGCCCTGCTGCGCGAGGCCCGGTCGGTCAGGGTCCTTGGAAGCGGTGGCGAAGGATCCGATGTCCGTGATCTCGTAGCCGGGGAACGCTTCACCGGTGTGCTGGAGTCCCTGAAGAGCCAGTCGGAGTACGTTGTCGTGGCCGCCGGCCCAGCATCGAGCGCCGAGGGGGCAGCTGTTGGGCTGGCCACCGACGCCATGATTCTGGTCATCGAGGACGGTCGCACCACCCATGCTGAGGTGAGCCACCTGCTGGATCGCCTCAGCCAGCTCAACATCACCGTGGTCGGTGCGATCTGCGTGCCAGCGGGCAAGCGTCGCATCGTTGCCCGCACAGACAGGATGGACCAAGGGGAACCCACGCGCGGCCGCCTCGCCGAGGAAGTCTTCCACCCGACGACGGAGTCCATGCCCGACGACGCTGTCATCGGCACGCCCCGCTCGGCAGCGCGCCTCGGACAGGTTTCCCCGGAGCCTACTGAGTGACCATCTCCTCCTCCGACCAGCCGCCTCCCGGCTCGGAGCCGACCCTTGGGGGGCACGCTTCCAACGAGCACCCAGACCAGTGGTTAGACAGGGAGCCAGACCGGGACCCAGACAGAGGGCCAGACAAGGAGCCGGACGACTACCGGGACCACTATCCAGGCAAGGAGGCCCCCGACCCCCGTGCCCGGTTCTTGCGGGACGATCTGAACACGCTTTGGCCTCTACCGGGACAGGTCGTGAGCACCGGCCGGCAGCTCAGACGACCCCGCGAGGGGATGGCGTATGCCGTGCTGCCCAACTCACGCCATCCCGCTCTGCTCCTGCCCACCAACCACTCCGCCGTAGCCGCGATGATGCTGCGAAACTACAAGACCTCAGCCAGCTCCAGGTCCCGGGCGAAGTTTCGAGTGATGGCCCTGGCTGCGAGGGCAGGTGCACTACGCCTCCTTCCCGATCAGATGCTGGTGCATGAGTCCACCGGAGACGCTGACTCAGACCTGGTCGGCCACCTCCGACGGGTTCTGGGGCATGAGGTGCACGTCGCTGTCTACATGGGTGCTCCGCGCGCAAACCGCAAGCCCGTCCTGCAGATCCTCGGTCCCGGCGCAGAGACCCTGGCCTTCGCCAAGGTAGGGACCAACGCGCTGACCCGGCGCCTGGTGCGACATGAAGCATCGGCTCTCACCCTTCTTGCCAGCCGCCCCATGGGAACGGTCACGGTGCCCCCACTCCTGCACGACGGCCCATGGCATGGCCACCAGATCCTTGTGCAGGGAGCCCTGGGCCAGGATCGGGCCTCCGGCAGTGCTTTCCCGTCCGCTCTCGAGCGAGCAATGATGGAAGTGGCGGGCCTTGATGGGATCGCCATGCGCAATGCCAGGGCCAGCGGCTACTGGCGACGCCTTCACGAACGCATCTCCGACCTCCACCTCGACCCCCAGGGGGCTGGGCTCAAGGATGCGCTTATCGCGTTGGACCCCGTCGCAGCCTCCACGGAGATGGCCTTCGGTGCGTGGCACGGGGACTGGACTCCCTGGAACATGCTCGCACAAGGCAACCGGATCCAGGTCTGGGACTGGGAGCGGTTCGAGACGGACGTGCCGGTGGGTTTCGACGCGTTCCACTTCGCCCTCCAGCGGGCCGTTTCGCGAGACCGCGAACAGGCAGGGCCGGCCGCGAGACGGCTTCTGGAGAGGTCCACAACCCTGCTGGCCCCCTTCGGAGTGCCAACGGACTCGGCGCGGCTGGTCGCCACGTTGTATCTTCTCGACCTCGGGGCCCGATACCTCAAAGATCGCCAGTACGAGGCCGGGGCCGCGCTCGGGAATCTGAGTACCTGGCTGCTTCCGGTCGTGTCGGACTCGTCGCAAAGTCTTCGGGTCGAGCGGTCATGACCCTCGGAGTGCCTCCCCAGGAAGGCGACCTCGCGAACAGCTCCGTCTCACACGAAGATCGGTCTACGGCTCGCCTGCGTGGGCTCGCCCGCGGTAGTGCTGTCAACCTGCTCGGTGCAGCCGTCATGGCTTTGTGCGTGTTCGGAACCACCGTTGCCGTCACTCGTGGGTTGTCCAAGACGCAGGCCGGCATCTTCTTCTCAGTCACCTCGTTGTTCCTGCTCGCCACGGCGGTCGGACAGCTAGGGACAAACACCGCGTTGGTCTATTTCCTGTCCCGCGCTCGTGCCCTCGGTCGGGCGCACGTCATTCCTGCCTATGTCAGAACGGCCACCCTGCCGGTAATGCTGTGTGCCGGCGCCATGACCTGCGCCTTCTTTGCCTTTGCTCCCCAGCTGGCCGCACTCACGAACCCCCACAACGTGGCGGCCGCGACGAGCTACCTGCGCGTCCTTGCCATCTTCATTCCCATGGCGGCGTTGGAGAGCGTCGCCCTCGCCGGGACCCGAGGCCTGGGCACGATGCGACCCAACGCCGTCGTGGAGCAGCTCGGGCGACCCGTCCTCCAGCTGCTCCTGGTCGTCGGAGCCGTCTGGATGTCCCAGGTGCGGTTACTAGGACTGGCGTGGGGCCTGGCGTACCTGCCTGCTGCCATAGCTGCCGCGATCTGGTTGCGCTCCCTGATCAGACGGTTTGCCGCACCTGCCGACCCTCGGGACAATGCCGTTGGCGTCGAGTTCTGGCGATTCAGCGCACCTCGAGCGCTGGCAAGCGTGGCCCAGGTCGCCATGCAGCGCTTTGACATCATCCTCGTTGGTGCACTTTCGGGTCCCGTTCAAGCAGCCATCTATGCAGCCGCCACTCGATTCCTGGTCGTCGGTCAGATGGGCAACCGGGCGATCTCGATGGCCGTCCAGCCCAGGCTGGGGCAGGCCCTGGCGACCAGTGACCACCACGCGGCGAGCCACCTGTACCGCGTGTCGACGGCTTGGCTCATCTCGCTGACCTGGCCTCTGTATCTGACCTTCCTGGTCTTCGGCTCCCAGCTCATGCACATCTTCGGCCGTGGCTACAACGCCGGCAGCGACGTCCTGCTGATCCTTTCCTGTTCCATGCTTCTCTCGACAGGCTGCGGCATGGTCGACATCGTGCTGACGATGGCCGGGCGCGCGTCATGGAACCTGTTGAACGTTCTCACCGCTCTGGGCGTGAATATCGGTCTGGACCTCTGGCTGATCCCGAAGTATGGGATCCAGGGTGCGGCGATCGGATGGGCTGTCGGGATCATCGTGCAGAACCTCGTTCCGCTGAGTCAGATCGCCCTCACTTTGCGACTACACCCTTTCGGACGAAGCACAGCAGCCGCGGCGTTTGTCTCCCTGATCTCCTTCGGCGCGGTGCCCCTGGCAGGCCGCACGATCTTTGGCACGGGATGGCCGTCGATGGCCTTCGCGCTTGGCAGCGCCGCCGTGTGTCAGCTGATCGGTCTGTGGGTCTTCCGCAACGTCATTGAGCTCGCAAACCTCAGGCTCTTCGGGTCCACAGCGAAGAAGACGCTTTGAGCTGCTGAGCGACGTAGCTTTCGAGGCCAGGCCCGATAGCCAGTCGCCGCCACGGCCTCCCCCGGCCAGCGGCGTGGGCCGCTGCACACTTTGCGATACCAGCTCCCCCTTCGGCGAGCAGGGCCGGCTCTGACTTGTTCGCTGCCCGCCCAGTGACGTAGTGACCACGCTCACAATCTTCCAATGGCAAGAACACCTGCCGATCATGCTAAGGTTTGTGCCACTTCGGCGGATGTGCCCGTTCTGCACCATTTTGACAAGGTGTGTGGACACTGCATCTTGGAACTTTTTGATCGTTCCCCGCCCCTCTAACCCCCTCTTGGAGGTCCGCTTGTCATTCTCAACGTCTCCACCACACAACACCATGCTCAATGGGCGGCCCTTCGCCCGTCGCGCGACCGTCGTGACCAGCACAGTTGGCTTGGCGGTCGCCTTGGCTGGCGGTTTGGCCCTCACGAGCTCCCATGTCCCCAGCTTCAACCGCGTGCGTGCTCAGACATCGTCCGCCACCCTGGACCTGGCCCACTCGAGGTCAGCTGGTGGCGCCACCGGCATGACTGGTATCGCCAGCTCTGACATTGGCGACGCCGATGTCGCCGGCGCCAAGGCTGTGCGCGCCAGAACCCTGCTGGCGGCCCCAAGTCTGCTCACCGCCAACAGGTCGACGAACACTTCCAGCACCTCCGCCTCCAGCGCCCCAAGCGCCTCGCGCGTCGTCCCCGCTACCAGCATCAGTGGCGGAGGCTCGGCGCCCTCTGCCGCGCCTGCTGCGAATGGAAGCCTGCTTGTTGGCGCGAGGTCGAGCGACACCTCGTTCGCCAGCATGAACACCCTGATCGGCCCGATCGCCGTCACCCGAGCGTTTTACCCCGGCACCCTCCCAGCCACGTTCAAACAGGGCGGCGTCAGCAACGGCGTGAAGATCATCGTCTCCTACAAGACCGCGTCCGCGAATACCGCGAAGTATGTCAAGTCGATCCCCGCCGGGGCGAACGTGGAGCTGGTGTTCCACCACGAGCCTGAGGGTGCGGGCGACTACTCCGGTGTCGCGTCTGTTGCGGGAGCGACTTTCGTCAGGGCGTTCGACGCCGAGGCTGCCATCATCCACGGCGCCAACCCCAGAGCGCGGATTGCCTTTGCAGCCGGCGGCTACCAGTACCAGGGCGGCCACGGCGGCTCACGCGGTATCGGCGGGAGCTTCATCCCCAGCCATGCCGACGCCTACTACCTGGACTCCTACCAGCGGACCACGATCATCCCTGCCCAGACCGACCCCAGAGTTCAGAACTATCTTCACGAGCTGGCGAAGAAGGGTCACCAGTTCAACGGGTTCACCGAGTATGGGCGCGGTGTCATCGCAAGCGGCGCTGGGTTCAACCCAGCCGTCGCCAAGGCCAGGGCCAACGTCATCCGGCTCGACGCCACCTACCTGGCAACCCTGCCGTCCGTGAACGTGTGGACCTACTGGTTCACCACTGACAAGGCCTCAGGCGACCAGTGGCGGTTCACCGACGCCGCCTCGATCAGTGCCTGGAAGACGGTGGAGCGCGCCAACGCTCTCTGACCGCTGGCATCCTGCTTGCGGGCGCGGTCACCCACGCCCGAGATGATCAACACCGATGGGTGCCTGCTGAAGATCCTTATCTTTCAGTGGGCACCCATCGGTCACCCACCGGCCTTGCTTTTCCCAGTACTGGGCACCCCAGCGTGGAAACCTGAGCCAGTCAATCCTCAGAACGCCGAGCTGATCATGCCCGCCCCGACGGTGCGGTTGGTTGCCTCGTCAATCAGGACGAAACCGCCAGTTGTCCGGTTACGACCGTAGTCATCACACATCAGAGGGATGGTGGAACGCAGCTGCACCCGCCCGATCTCATTGAGCACCAAGCTTTCTGCTTGCTCATCGCGATGCAAGGTGTTGATGTCCAGCCTGTAGTTGAGCCTCTTGATGACCGAGCGCGCCGTGCGCGTTGTGTGCTTTATGGCGTACTTGCGTCCAACCTCCAGCGGGCGTGTCTCATCCATCCAGCAGACCATCGCGTCGATGTCCTGCGCCACCGTAGGCGCGTTGTGCGGTCGGCAGATCATGTCTCCGCGAGAGATGTCGATCTGGTCCTCCAACCGAACGGTGACCGACATCGGCGGGAAGGCCTCAGCAACCTCCCCGTCGGCCGTCTCCACCGAGGCGATCCGCGAGGTCAGACCTGACGGCAGGACGAGGATCTCGTCGCCCTTCTTGAGCACGCCACCTGCGACCTGGCCGGCGTAACCACGGTAGTCATGCCACGCATCGGACTGGGGCCGGATGACGTACTGAACAGGAAGACGAACGTCGATCAGGTTGCGGTCGCTGGCCACGTGAACGTTCTCCAGGTGGTGAAGCAGGCTCGGGCCGTCGAACCATGGCATGTTTTCCGAGCGCGTGACGACGTTGTCACCCAGCAGCGCCGACACCGGTAGCACAGACAGGTCTGGGACCCTCAGTTTCGTTGCGAATGCGATGAAATCAGCTCGAATCTGTTCGAAGACCTCCTGCGAGTAGTCCACCAGGTCCATCTTGTTCACGCAGACCACGATGTGCGGTACCTGAAGAAGGCTGGCCAGGAAGGCGTGTCGTCGACTCTGCTCGAGGACTCCCTTGCGCGCATCGACGAGCACCAGAGCAAGGTCAGCGGTCGAAGCTCCTGTGACCATGTTTCGGGTGTACTGGATGTGGCCAGGAGTGTCGGCGATGATGAAGCTTCGCCGGGGCGTGGAGAAGTAGCGGTAGGCGACGTCGATGGTTATTCCCTGTTCTCGCTCGGCACGAAGTCCATCCGTGAGCAGCGCGAGATTGACGTAGTCATCACCGTGCGCGCGGCTAGCCCGTTCGACGGCCTCCATCTGGTCCTGGAGGACGGTCTTGGTGTCGTACAGCAGCCTGCCGATCAAGGTGCTCTTGCCATCGTCAACGCTGCCCGCCGTGGCAAACCTCAGGATGTCCATGGTCAGAAGTACCCCTCGCGTTTGCGGTCTTCCATCGCCGCATCACTGAACTTGTCGTCCCCGCGGGTGGCCCCGCGCTCCGTGATACGGCTGATGGCTATTTCGTTGATGACCTTTTCGACGGTGTCGGCATCTGAGCGCACCGCCGCCGTCAGGCTGGCATCCCCGACGGTTCGGTAGCGCACGCGGGCCGTGAAGGTCTGCTCACCCGATCGTGGGCGGCAGAACTGGTTGACAGCAAACAACATCCCATCACGGTCGAACACCTCGCGCTCGTGCGAGTAGTAGATGGACGGGAGCTCGATCTGCTCCTGCGCGATGTAGTGCCAGATGTCCAGCTCAGTCCAGTTCGACAACGGAAACACCCGGATGCTCTCACCCAGATGGATCCTGCCGTTGTAGGTGTTCCAGAGCTCGGGACGCTGGTTCTTGGGGTCCCACTGTCCGAACTCGTCACGGAAGGAGAAGATGCGTTCCTTTGCCCGAGCCTTGTCCTCGTCACGTCGAGCTCCGCCGAAGATGGCGTTGAACCGGTGCTTCTCGAGCCCCTCGAGCAGCACAGCAGTCTGCAGCCGGTTACGCGTGCCGTCAGGCAGCTCAAAGACCGTTCCGTTGTCGATGGCTTCCTGCACGCTGGCGACGATGAGCTGAACCTCAAGCTCCTGCACCCGGCGATCCCTGAGCTCCAGAACCTCGTGAAAGTTGTGGCCGGTATCGACGTGCATCACCGAGAACGGGATCCTGGCCGGGAAGAAGGCCTTCTGCGCAAGTCGCAGCATGACGATCGAGTCTTTCCCACCCGAGAAAAGCAGGACGGGTCGCTCAAACTCTGCGGCCACCTCGCGGAAGATGTGAATCGCCTCCGACTCGAGGGTCTGCAGCTGAGTCAGCCGGTACCTGTTCTCCTGCTCGGCCAGGAGCGGTCGATCCAGTGACAAGGTCATTTCTTTGTCGCCTCCGTCACAAGGGGAAGAGCGGTCGATCCTGCAATTGCGGACAGCACGCGTTCGGCCACCATCGGGTGGGCGATAACAAGATCAGGCAGCCAGGGGCTCTGCTGGTTGTACCCCAATGCGGTCCCGTCAATCCTGCTCGTGTGCAGACCGGCACCCCGGGCCACTGCCACGGGAGCAGCCGAGTCCCATTCGAACTGCCCCCCGGCGTGGACGTAGGCGTCAACCTCGCCTGAGACAACTGCCGTTCCCTTCACTCCCGCCGAGCCCATAGGTACGAGCTGCGCACCAAGGCGGTCTGCCAGCTCCGTGATGAACCCCGGCGGCCGGCTACGGCTTACAGCGAGACGGATCGGCCCCGAGCGCTCGGGATGCGAGATCTGCGCGCCGCTGGTGTAGACGACACCTCGGGCAGGAATGGCTACCGCGCCACAGGACAAGTCACCGCGTTCCCACAGTGCGACGTGGACTGCCCAGTCCGTGCGGCCCACCTCGGCATACTCGCGCGTTCCGTCCAGCGGGTCCACGATCCATACCCGCTCCGCATCAAGGCGGGCTGGGTCATCCGTCCCCTCCTCGGACAGCACGGCGTCACCAGGGCAGATCCCTGTCAGGTTCTCGATGAGCCAGGCATGGGACTGAGCATCCCCCATCGTCCGTAGCTCATCGGGATCCGAGCGGGCGTCCCTGATCCGGAGCAAGAGCGCTCCCGCCCCTTCGGCGAGATAGCTTGCAATCTCTTCATCTGATGCCACAGCAAAACTCCCCTGTCATTTCGATCCTGAGTCAATCTCGACCACCTGGGCGACCTGTGATGGCCCCTAACACGCACTCGTCATCAGTAGGCCCCGCTCGCACCGAACACTGCCCTCGCAGTACGACTGAGGATCTGCAGGTCAAGCACGAGGGACCAGTTGTCCACGTACCAAAGATCCAGACGTAAGGACTCGTCCCAGGAGAGGTCGCTTCGACCGCTCACCTGCCAGAGGCCTGTCAGCCCTGGTCTCACCCGAAGTCGGCGGATGGCGTCTGACTCGTACTCCGCAACCTCACTGGGCAAGGGCGGGCGTGGCCCCACCAGGGACATCTGGCCCCTGAGCACGTTGAACAGCTGCGGCAGCTCATCGAGCGAGTAGCGTCGCAGCCGCTTGCCAACGCGAGTGACCCGCGGGTCGTCCTTGATCTTGAACAGCACCTCGTTGGTCTCGTGTCCTGCCGAACCGATATCGGCCAGGCTTGCCTCTGCGTCTTCGACCATGGTCCGAAACTTCCACATCTCGAACTCTTCGCCATGCGCCCCAACCCGCCTCTGCCGGAACAGGATCGGGCCAGGTGAGTCAAGGCGCACGGCCAAGGCAACCGCGCCAAGAACCGGAAGTGAGACCAGGCAGATGACGAGAGTGAGAATCGAGTCCACCATGCGCTTGACCACGCGCCGGGCCCCGGACATCGGTGGCCGCTCGACGTGCAGGAGCGGCATCCCGGCGACCGGTCGGATCGTCAGGCGGGGACCTGCCACCTCCAGGATGCCCGGCGAGAGAACCAGATCCACCTTGCGTTCCTCGAGCGACCAACCCAGGCGACGTAGCTCCTTGCCCACCAGGTCGGGGTGGCCGGCTACTGCAACGACCTCCGCGTCCAACAGGTCGACGGCTGAGAGCGCCTCCTCGGGGTAGCCAAAGACGGGGACTCCTTCGACATCAGTGGAGCGCTCCTGGCTGGCGTTCAGTCCCGATACGCAAACCCCGACAACCTCCATGCCTTCCGCAGGATTGCCACGGATCTGTCGTACGAGACTTCGTACCCCATCTGCACGACCGACGACGATCGTGCGCTGCATGCTCTGACCTTCCAGGCGTCTCAGGACGATCCTCTTGCGCTGGATCTTGCGCGCAACCAGGGAAGTCAGCAGCAAGGTCGGGAAGACGATGGTGACAAAGCTCCGAGGGAGGTTGAGCGCGCCGGCGAACGACACGAAGCCCACCAGGGCGAGCAGCTCGACAGTCGCTGCTACCAGCGCTCGATACTCCTCAGCCCCAACGGCGAGATAGCGCCGCTCGTATCCGTGGTTGGCGGCAACCGCGATGAGCCATGCTGGCGGCAGGAGAAGGCCGAGGATGAGGTGTCGGCCAGACGGCTCATCGCCGAAGCGGGCGACCACCGCCACGCTTGCAGCAAAGGCAGCGATCAGGGCATCAGCCCATACGGCCCGGCGCCGGTACTCGACGTCCCAGCGACGACGGTGTGCTACTGGCAGATCAGGCCGCGGGTGCCCGTGCAGCAGCTCTGGGACAGTCGCAGCCTTGCTGGCACCGACGTGCTGCGTCGCCCTTCGCTCCTGCGGTCGAGCGTAGTCAGCCACGTCGTCCCTCACACTCGATCCAGCGGGTATGGGACGACGGTAAACCAGGAGAGCGAGCCCTCGCCAGAGGTTTGACCAAAGAGGTTCGTGAAGGCCAATCCCGTTGGCGCATAAGCAAATCGGTAACTACTCCAGAAGGACGAAGTGCGGCTACATCACACTGCGTAGGGCGCCTAGCATGGCTCATGGAAGGGTAAGGGCGGAGATGCAGCATTTGCGGCGATTGCACCCAGCAACGGCTGATGCAGCCCGGGGTTTTGCGAGCCGCGCTGACGGCCCATAATCTCAGAATTTGGTCATGGACTAGTCACCCAGCGCGCGTCTGCCCAAGCTGCGACGGTCTTCAACAGCGAATCTTGGTCAAGCCGGTGCCCGGCGTCCGCGGTGGGCGCGAGCCTTGGCCCTGTTTCCGCAAACCTCCATCGAGCACCACTGACGAGACCGGTTGCGCGAGGTGTCATTGAACCCCCAACGACAGCCATCCGCGGGGCAGATCTTTACCCGGTCGA
>JBDTOA010000004.1:0-25953 GCA_039933475.1 Dermatophilaceae bacterium | reverse complement strand
ACGACGTCCACCCCGAGACCGACGTGTTCTGGTGCACCGCCGACGTGGGCTGGGTAACCGGCCACAGCTACATCGTCTACGGGCCTCTCTCCCTGGGCGCAACGCAGGTGATGTACGAAGGAACGCCGGACACCCCGCACCAGGGGCGCTTCTGGGAGATCGTCGAGCAGCAGAAGGTGACCGTCTTCTACACGGCACCAACGGCGATCCGGACGTTCATGAAGTGGGGCGAGGAGATCCCCGCGAAGTTCGACCTCTCGTCCCTGCGCCTGCTGGGTTCGGTCGGCGAGCCGATCAACCCCGAGGCCTGGATGTGGTACCGCCGGGTGATCGGTGGCGACAAGGCCCCGATCGTCGACACCTGGTGGCAGACCGAGACCGGGGCGATCATGATCAGCCCGCTGCCGGGCGTCACGACAACCAAGCCCGGCTCGGCCCAGATCGCCGTCCCAGGGATCGGCGTCGAGGTTGTTGACGACCACGGCAATGCAGTGCCCAACGGCTCGGGCGGCTACCTCGTGCTGACCAAGCCGTGGCCGGCGATGTTGCGCGGCATCTGGGGGGACCCGGAGCGGTTCAAGGAGACCTACTGGTCGCGTTTCCCCGGCCTGTACTTCGCCGGCGACGGCGCCAAGAAGGACGAGGAAGGCAACATCTGGCTGCTCGGCCGCGTCGATGACGTCATGAACGTCTCAGGACACCGGCTGTCGACCACCGAGATCGAGTCGGCCCTGGTCTCCCACCCCAAGGTCGCCGAGGCCGCTGTGGTCGGCGCCGCCGATGACATGACCGGCCAGGCCCCCTGCGCCTTTGTCATTCTGCGCAGCGGTAGCGAAGAGGGACCCGACATCGTCAAGGAGCTGCGCGACCACGTCGCCAAGGAGATCGGCCCGATCGCCAAGCCGCGCCAGATCATGGTGGTCTCCGAGCTGCCCAAGACCCGCTCGGGCAAGATCATGCGCCGCCTGCTCAAGGACATCGCCGAGAACCGCGAGATCGGCGACGTCACCACCCTGGCCGACTCCAGCGTCATGGCCCTGATCAAGTCCGGCCTCGACGCAGGCGCCGGCGAGGGCTAACCACTTGCTCAGCTGAGGCCGCTTTGCTCAGTTCAGGCCGGTTTCGAGGGCTCTCCGGGGCTCTCGCACCGGCCTGAACTGTGCAAGGGGCAGGTGAGCGCGCTCGGTCAGCGGCGCCGGCCGCGTGCGCGCAGCCGAACGTTCGGCAGGCCCGGTGCGCTCAGGCGTTCTGGCCCCGGGTAGTGCGACACCTCTCCGAACCTGGGGTCGCCGCCGGCATTCCAGGCCAGCCTCGCCTGCTCGATCTCCTCGTGCGAGCGCGCCACGAAGTTCCACCACATCACGATCTGCTCCTCGAACGGAGGGCCGCCGAGGAGCAGAACCCGGGCGTCAGCGGAGAGCTCCAGGTCAAGGTGGTCGCGATCGGTGCCCAGATAGATTGCCTGACCGGCGTGGACCTCCTCGCCGCAGACTCGCACCCCGCCGACCATGGGCACCAGCAGATGCTCGTATGACGGGTCCAGCGGCAGTCTGCCCGCTCGGCTCTGCGGGGACTCCGGTGACAGGTCGGCGCCCAACAGAGGGGTCACCCCCCTGGCCGACGAGACGGTGGTCCCCAGCCGGCCGACGAAGACCCTGGCCCGGAGCCCGGAAGCCTCCAGGATCGGCGCCTCCGGGTGCAGGACGAAGGAGTGCTCGCCGTGGCGTGCGGACTCGGGCAGGGCAACCCACAGCTGAACACCGTGCAGCACTGGTCCATGGTCTTGCGGCGAGTTCTCAGAATGAGCAATCCCGTTGCCGGCATTCATGACTGCCACGTGTCCAGGCTCGACCAGCGCCGTGGTGCCGATGCTGTCACGGTGGACCACGGTGCCCTGCACCAGCCAGCTCACGGTCTGCAGCCCCATGTGCGGATGGGGAGGGACCGCCATACCTGGCTGGTCCTGCACGTCGGTGGGGCCGAACAGGTCGACGAAGCACCAGGCGCCGACCATCCGCCTCTCCTTGTGCGGCAGAAACCTCAGCACCTCGTTGCGGGGGCTGATCATTGCGTGCATGGCCTCGTAGACCTGCACCTCTTGGCCCTGGGCTGCCGGTTCGTCGATGCAGTCCGCGTAGACGTCGGCGATGGTGTTGCTCATGGACCGAGAATATTGCCGGAGCGCGTCAACTGACCATCGTGAGCCGGACCAAAGGGGTGCTCTCGCCCGGATTGCGGACCCGTTCCTGCCCGACACTCGGTAGGGTCGTGGGACACGTAACGGGAGGTGAGTTTTGATGACCAGTGAAGGTGGCGCCCCCGAGCGCACCCTCGGCCAGCTCGTGGCCGACGCAACGCACGACATCTCGAGCATCATGCGCGGCGAGATCGCGTTGGCCAAGGCGGAGATCGGCGCTGATGCCAAGCGGGCCGGCGCAGGTGCGGCCATGTTCGCTGTGGCCGGAGTCTTCGCATTCCTGGCGCTGATCCTGCTGCTGATCGCTGCGGCGTACGGGCTCGTCGCGGCCGGGCTGGCCCCGTGGCTCTCGTTCCTCATCGTGGCGCTGGTCCTTCTGGTTGTCGGGGCAGTCCTGGCGTTCGTCGCAAAGGGCGCGGTCACCAGGATCAAGGGCAAGCCAGAGCGCACGATCAAGAGCACCCAGGACACCATCGCGGCAATCCGGACCAGCAGCTGAATGTCGCGCATCACGATCGCTGACCGCACTCTTCAGCCTTGACCACACCTACCGCCGAAGCGAGATCTCCGCACATGAGCAACGATGCGTCATCTGTGCTCATCGCAGGTCCCTGGGAGCACCGTTTCGTGTCCGCCAACGGCGCCCGCTTCCATGTCGCGGAGCTCGGCGAAGGCCCGCTCGTCGTTCTGCTGCATGGCTTTCCACAGTTCTGGTGGGCTTGGCGCAACCAGCTGACCGCACTCTCAGAGGCTGGCTACCGCGTCGCCGCCATCGACCTGCGTGGGTACGGAGGATCCGACAAGCCGCCCCGCGGATACGACACCTTCACCCTGGCCGCGGACGTCGCCAGCATCGTGCGATCCCTCGGCGAGAGCAGCGCGGTGATCGTCGGACACGGCTGGGGCGGCTGGATCGCCTGGTCGATGCCAACGATGCAGCCCGCCGTGACCACAGCGGTCGCAAGCCTGGGCATGCCCCATCCGCTGGTCCTTCGCCACGCGTCAGTGAGCAGCCTGACCCAGATCAGGGCCAACGCCTACCTGGCCGGGCTGCAACGACCCTTCGTGCCGGAGCATCAGATGAGCAAGGGCCCGGCCTATGTCGAACACCTGCTGCGCGCCTGGTCGGCTCCCGGAGGGCAGTGGCCCTCACCCGAGGTCGCGCAGCGGTATGCCGACGCGATGGCTCTCCCTTTCGTGGCCCACTCTGCGGCGGAGTACTACCGCTGGGTCGTGCGAAGCCAGTGGCGGCTCGACGGCAGGCGGTTCGTCCAGTGCGTTGACTCCCCAGTCAGCGTCCCGGTGCTCGCTCTTCACGGCGATCAGGATGGAGCAGTCATGCCGGCTCTGGCGCCGCTGTCAGCCGCCTATGTCGAAGGTCGGCTCGAGCAGCATCTCGTTGCCGGCGCCGGACACTTCCTGCCCGAGGAAGCCAGCGCCGCCGTCAGCACCCACCTGGTGCGCTGGCTCGGGGAGCTGGGGCTCAGCGAGCAGCCCTGAAAAGCGCGTCGCACCTGAAGAGCCACCTCGCGGGTGCCCCTTGCACAGTTCAGGCCGGTTTCTAAGCTCCGGAGAGCCCTCGAAACCGGCCTGAACTGAGCAAAGCGGCCTCAGCTGAGCAACGGCTAGCCGGCGCAAGGGCCTGTGTTCACCGGCGCGAACGACTGGCTTGCCGCCTGGAGGACGGGGCGCGCCTCGGCCAGCGTGAGGGCGTAGCCCGTGTTGTTGTCGTCGAGCGACTTGGCAAACACGATTCCCACGACATCCCCGTTGGGCGCCAGCAAGGGGCCACCGGAGTTGCCTGGCTCGACCTTGGCGAAGAGCGAGTAGATCTCTCGGACGACGCCGGGGTTTCCGTAGATGTCAGCGCCGGTGGCCTTGAGCAGGTCGCGGACCCGGGCCGAGTCCAGACGGTAAGGCCCATCGAGCGGGAAGCCTGCGACCACTGCCCCATCCGCGCGACGCAGGGCCGAGCCCTGCGTCAACGGGGGTGCTGGCAGCCCCGGCACCGAAAGCACCGCAAGGTCACGCCGGGGGTCGAAGACAATCACCCGCGCGTCGTACGAATGGCCCGTTCCCTGCACTCGCACATGCTCGGTCGAGACCCCGGCAACAACATGGGCGTTCGTGACGACTCGCTGGGGAGCGACGACCCAGCCGCTCCCTTCCTGGCCCCGGTTGCATGACTCGGCGACGCCGGTGATCTTCACGATCGAGGCAGCCGCACGGGCCACACCCGCCCCGGACGCCAGCTGGTTGTTCGGTGGCGTGACGGGCGCGATGGGCTCCGCCTGAAGTCCTTCGAAGACGCGGGGGAACCCCGAACGGTCAAGAACCGAACCGAAGCTGGCGAACAGACGGGAGGTCTGCGCCGGCATGAAACGGTCAATCGTCTGGATGACCCGTGAGCCACCGATCGCCTTGGCCAGCGGTGCCGGGGCGCCCTGACGCACCGCCCCTGCCATGAACCAGACGAGCACAGACGCGGCGATCACCGTCGCCATCGCACCCAGGGCAGAGTCGATGATGCGCGCAGGCCTGACCCGCATCCCTCTGCGCAGACGCGAGCCAAGCAGGACTGCCAACGCCTGGCCAACGGACGCGAGCACGAAGACCCAGAAGATCAGAACCACGGTGCGCAGAGCGCCGTTGTTGTCGATGCTGTCCCAGCGCTTCAACAGGATCGGCAGCAGCCACATGCCCAGGGCACCGCCGGCGAAGAAGCCGACCAGGGACATCACGCTGACCACGAACCCCTGCCGGTGCCCGATCACGGCATAGCCCACCAGCCCTGCGGCCAGGACGATGTCCAGCACGTTCGCGATCACGAGCCAGCCCCCTGTGCGTGGCGGGCAGGGCGTACCGATCCGTACCTCTCGCCGACGAAGGGTGCCGGCAGGGGTCGGTTGTCTTCCCGATCCCACGGGCGCTCCAGGCCGGCAAGCTCGATGACCTTGGAGACCAGCCCTGCCGTGAATCCCCACAGAAGCAAGCCGTCGACGTCAAAAGCCGGTCCGACATATCCGTCCGGATGGCTGACCATGAATCGCCTTGCGGGGTCCGTGAGCTCTGACAACGGCGCCCTGAGCACCCGGGCCACCTCAGTGCGGTCGACCACGCTGATGGCACTGGGTTCCGCCCACCATGCCAGCACCGGCGTGACCACGAAGTTGCTTGGCGGAAGGTACAGCGCCGGCAGCTCGGCAAGGACCTGGACGCCGGCCGGATCCAGGCCGACCTCCTCCTTGGCCTCCCGAAGGGCAGCCGAAACCGGGCCCGAGTCGCCAGGATCGATCGAGCCACCGGGAAAAGACACCTGACCCGCGTGGGAGCGCATGCTGTGCGATCGCTCAGTCAGGACGACGTCCTCGCCCCCGTCGGCGCTGGGCCCGAACAGGATCAGCACGGCAGAAGGCCGGCCGCCCTCCTCAGGGGGAAGGAAGCGACTGAAGAACTCCGGATCGGGGGTGCCCAGTGAAGCCACCAGATCCGCCATCCACCTCGGTGGCGCGATCATGTCTGGGCCGCGGTGAGCTCGTACCGCAAGAGCTTCATGGCCTTGACCGGGTCGGTCTCACCCTCTCCGTACGACGGGCACCAGGGCGCAACCGTGCAGGCCCCGCAGGCGGGTTTGCGCGCGTGACAGGTCCGTCGCCCGTGGAAGATCAGGACGTGGGAGAGCATGGTCCAGTCCTTCTTCGGGAACAGGGCGCCCACTGCATGCTCGACCTTGACCGGGTCGTGCTCGTCGGTCCAGCCGAAGCGCCGGGCCAGGCGCCCGAAGTGGGTGTCCACGGTTATGCCCGGAACGCCGAAAGCATCACCCAGCACCACGTTGGCGGTCTTGCGCCCCACCCCCGGCAGGGTCACAAGGTCCTTGAGCCGGGGCGGCACCTCGCCATCGAAGCGCTCGACCAGCGCAGTCCCGAGCTTGATCAGGGAGTCCGTCTTGGCGCGGTAGAAGCCAGTGGACTGGATCATCGTCTCGAGCTCGGTGCGATCAGCCGAGGCGTAGTCCGCGGCGCTCCGGAAACGGGCAAAGACCGAAGGAGTCACCATGTTCACGCGGATATCCGTGGTCTGGGCAGACATCACCGTTGCCACCAACAGCTGCAAAGGGCTCTCGAAGTCGAGCTCGCACCTGGCGTCCGGGTACCGAGCCACCAGCGCTCGAAAGATCTTCCGGGCACGACGAGTCAGTGCAGCCGGAGTCTCGGCGCTGGATGTGGGGGGCACCCCGTCAGACTAGGCGAAGCCCGTCGGAGGCACGGCGGGAGCGTGGACGATAGCGGCCCCAAGGCGACGCAATGGCAAACGGTGACCCGGCGCTCTGGCAGACTGTCCGCCGTGGACATAGACGTGGTCAGAAGGGCCCCCCTCTTCGCCGCCTTGGACGACGACGCTGCCCGGGCACTGATGGCGTCCATGACGTCATCGCATCTCGAACGAGGCGACATTCTCTTTCGCGAAGGCGACCAGGGTGACCGGCTCTACGTGATCGGCGAGGGCAAGATCAAGCTCGGGCTCACCAGCGTGGATGGCCGTGAGAACCTTCTGGCCGTGCTGGGCCCAGGCGAGATGTTCGGCGAGCTGAGCCTCTTCGACCCCGGTGCCCGCACCGCAACCGCCACAGCCGTCGCGGAGACGCAGCTCATTGCCCTCGGCCATGACGACCTCGACTCGTTCCTGCTGGGCCGCCCGGCTGTTGCCGCAAACCTCCTGGCCGCACTGGCCCGCCGCCTGCGCCGCACCAACGAGAACCTCGCCGACCTGGTCTTCACCGATGTGCCGGGCCGGGTGGCCAAGGCACTGCTCCATCTGTCCGCACGCTTCGGCCAGCCCGCCGACGACGGCATCCTGGTCGCGCACGACCTGACCCAGGAGGAGCTGGCCCAGCTCGTGGGCGCCTCTCGCGAGACGGTCAACAAGGCGCTGGCTGACTTCGCGACCCGCGGCTGGATCAAGCTCGAGGCCCGCGCCGTGGTGCTCACCGACGTCGAGCGGCTCAGGCGCCGCTCCCGCTGACCTTTCCTGCCCACGGGGCACCGCTCAGGGGCGGGCCCGCAGGTAGTCGAGCTGCGCCAGCACGCTGAGCCGCGCGGCCGGCCAGAGCTCGGGCGGAACCTCGGCGTAGACCAGCGCAACGACTGCGTCTGCATCCGTGGCCCCGGCCGCGACCGCCGCGCGCACCTGCTCCAGCCGCTCCCGTCTGTGGTCGATGTAGTGGCGCACGACGCCAGCCGCGTCCGGCACTGCCGGGCCATGGCCCGGCAGGATCTGGGTCACCTGGCCGGACCCGGTCATGGTCTCGAGGTGCTGCAACGACATCAGGTACGCCGAGAGCTCGCCATCCGGCCAGGCCACCACCGAGGTGCCGCGCCCCAGGACGGTGTCACCCGTGAGCAGCGCGTTCTCGGCGGCCACCAGGAAGGACAGCGAGTCGCGGGTGTGCCCGGGCGTTGCCACGACCACCACCTCCAGGCCGCCGACCACCAGCCGGTCGCCGTCGGACAGGTCGTCGTGCCCGTCACCGAGGGCCCGGACCGGGGCCCCGGTGAGGTCGGCAAAACGTCGTGCGGCCTCGGCGTGGTCCAGGTGGCCATGTGTCAGCAGCGTCATGGCCACGCGGGCACCGCGGGAGGCCACCAGGTCAAGCACGCGCCCGAGATGTTGTTCGTCCAGTGGCCCGGGGTCGACGACAACGGCGTCAGTCGAACCCGGCTCAGTCAGGATCCAGGTGTTGGTGCCCTCCAGCGTCATCGCTCCCGGGTTGGGTGCGAGCACGCAGGTCGCGCGCGAGGTGATCCCGCCACCGTTCCAGGGTGCTGCTGGTGCTGCCACCGGTGCCGGCGTCATGCGCTCAGCGTGCAGCGGATCACGAGTGCGTCATCCGCCCGGACGGCGACCGGGGTGATCGGGGACATCGACGCAGCTGCGTCCAGGAACTCGGCAGCAGAGCGCGCCGCAGCCACCTGCTCGACGCACACGACGGTGGGCGGCAGCATCAAGGCCGACCCGCTCGCATAGTCCCGGAGCAGGCCGGCCGGATCGGCCCAGTCTGCGTGGTCGGCTTCGCTGGTCTTGTCGTCGGCTATCTGCCCGGCCGGCAGCATCGCGGCGAAGAACCTTGTGTCGTAACGCTTCCGCTCAAACTCTGGCGTGATCCAGCGAGCCCGCGCCCGCAGCAGATCCGAGCGAAGCACCAGCCCGCGCCTGATCAGCATCTGCGACAGCGAGATCTCGTGGGAGAGCAGCGCCGCACGCTCCGCCTGCCACTGCCCCCCGCTCACATCCCCGACCACAGAGTCGACGTCCGGTCCTGCAAGGAGCACCCCGCACTCCTCGAACACCTCGCGGACGGCAGCCACGACCAGCTCGCGCGCTGTGTCCTCGTCTGCGACAAGAGTCAGGGCCCACTCCTTCGCCGTTGGCCCCGCCCAGGGGAGGCCGGGGTCGGCGTCGCGCGGATCCACGCCGCCACCCGGAAAGACCATCATCCGGGGAGCGAAGGCCATGGAGGCCACGCGGCGCAGCATGAAGACGTCCACCGCGCTGCCCGACGCCGGCGGACCCGACGAAGGTCCGCCGTCCCCCATGTCAGGGCTCTTGCGGTCGCGCAGGATCATCACCGTGGCTGCCGACCTTGGAGTGGCCACATCGGTTGCCCGGCCCTCGAGCCATTCCTCGGCCCGCCCTGCCAGCGGGCCAGCGGCGAAGTCGCGAACCTGGCTGGTAATGCTCAGTCCTGGACGGAAACGATGATCTCGACCTCGACCGGAGAGTCGAGCGGAAGAACCGAGACACCCACTGCCGAGCGCGCGTGGACACCTGCGTCGCCGAAGGCCTTGCCGAGCAGCTCGGAGGCGCCGTTGATCACGCCGGGCTGTCCGGTGAAAGCTGGGTCGCTGGCGACGAAGCCGACGACCTTGATCACCCGCGTCACCTTGTCCAGGTCGCCGATGACGGACTTGACTGCCGCGATCGCGTTCAGGGCGCAGGTCTCGGCCAGCTTCTTGGCGTCGGCCGCAGGGATGAGTCCGTGACCATCGCCTACCTTGCCGGTCTGCACCAGGGCGCCGGACACCATCGGCAGCTGGCCGGAGGTGAAGATCAGGTTGCCGTCACGCAGCGCGGGCACATAAGCGGCCACGGGCTTGGCCACATCGGGGACGGCGAACCCGAGCTCGATCAGTCGATCCTCAACAGCGGACATGCTCAGGCCTTCTCTCGCTTGAGGTAGGCAACCAGGCCATTGCCGTCAGGGCCCGCCAGAACCTGCACGAGCTCCCAGCCGTCCTCGCCCCACTGGTCGAGAATCTGCTTGGTGGCGTGCACGATCAGCGGAACCGTTACGTACTCCCAGTTGGTCATGATGGAAGCCTAGACCGGGCTGAGAGGATGCCCCAATGGCCACCGATGCCGATCCCCCCGCGATCCTGACCCGCGCCGCTCTCCCTGTCTCACGCACTGCTGCGTACGGACCGGACCCCGCCCAGGTGTACGACGTCCGGTCGCCGACACGGGCGCCTGGCGGCACAACGGTTGTCGTCATTCACGGCGGTTTCTGGCGGGCCGAGTTCGACCGCAGCCACGCCGCCAGCCAGGCCCAAGCCTTTGCGGACAACGGTTTTCACGTTGCCGTTCTGGAGTACCGCAGGGTCGGCATGACCGGCGGCGGCTGGCCAGGGACCTTCCAGGACGTCGCAGCCGCGGTGGCGGCCGTGCGCGCGGACCCCGAGCTGCCCGATCGCGTTGTGCTGGTGGGACATTCGGCCGGAGGACACCTGGCCGCACTGGTGGCAAGCCAGCCAGCTGCCCTGGGTCTGCGCGGCGTCGTGTGTCTTGCTGGCTGCGTCGACCTGGCGCTGACGGCCCGGATGGGTCTGGGGGCCGGGGCCGCACAGACCCTGATGGGGGGCGAGCCCGAGGATCTGCCTGACGCCTATGCCGAGGCCGACCCTTGCGCTCTCACCCCGGCTGTTCCGGTGGTTCTGCTGCACGGAGCCGACGACCAGGTCGTGCCTCCGGCAGTGTCACGTTCGTACTGGGACCGCATGCAGCGGTCAACGCGAGCGCACGCCGAGGTGCGACACACCGTCATACCTGCCTGCGAGCACTTCGGGCTGATCGACCCCGGGCACCCGGCGTTTGCCGACGTTCTGGACTCGGTGCGATCCCTGGCCCCTTAGGCTCATGCGCATGGCACGAGGCACGACTGCGGGCGCACCATCAGCCCGCGACATCGACTGGGACGGCGTGCGGCTGCACATCGTCACCGGCAAGGGCGGCACCGGCAAGACGACTGTCGCGGCTGCACTCGCCCTTGCCCTTGCCGGCCGGGGGCAGCGGGTGCTCCTGGCCGAGGTCGAGGGGCGCCAGGGCATCAGCCAGACCTTCGACGTGCCTCCGTTGGCCTCGGTCGAAGCGCACATCGCGCACGCCCCGCGCGGTGGCGAGGTCTTCGGGTTGTCCGTCGACGCCAAGTCGGCCCTGATGGAGTACCTCCACCTGTTCTACAAGCTGGGTCGCGCGGGCGGGCTACTGGAGCGGTTCGGGGCGATCGACTTCGCCACGACGATTGCGCCGGGGGTGCGGGACGTCCTGCTCATCGGCAAGGTCTATGAGGCGGTGCGGCGTCGCCAGGACCCCAAGGCCAAGGGCCCCGGAGCCCCGCGGGTCTATGACGCTGTCGTCCTGGATGCCCCGCCCACCGGCCGGGTGGTGCGCTTCCTCAACGTCAACCACGAGGTCGCCGACCTGGCCAGGGTCGGACCGATTCGCGCCCAGGCCGAGTCGATCACGGCGATGCTGAAGTCGCCCCAGACCGTGGTCCATGTCGTGACCCTGCTCGAGGAGATGCCGGTGCAGGAGACGGTGGATGTCATCGGTGACCTGCGAGCCACAGGTATGCCGATCGGCGGCGTCGTCGTCAACCAGGTGCGCGAGGCGATCCTGACGCGCAAGGCTCTGACGGCTGCCACCAGGTCCACAATCTCGCGAGAGGACGTTGCGGCAGACCTCAAACGGGTGAAGGTCCGTGCCACCGACGCGGTGGTCGAGGGGCTGCTCGCCGAAGCCCGGGACCACGCCGAGCGTGTTGACCTCGAGCGGGACGAGGCCAAGGTCATCGCCGAGCTCCGCCGTCCGACCTACCGGCTGCCATCGCTGCCGGAGGGCATCGATGTCAACGGGATCCGCGAGCTGGCCGAGACGCTCGTCGCCGAGGGGATGGCGTGATGGCGCCCAGCCTGGACATCGACGCCCTGATCAACGACCCGCAGACCAGGATCATCGTGTGCTGCGGCTCTGGCGGGGTGGGCAAGACCACGACGGCTGCAGCGCTCGGGCTACGCGCGGCCGAGTCCGGGCGTCGCGTCGTGGTTCTCACCATCGACCCGGCCAGGCGCCTGGCACAGTCGCTTGGGCTGACCAAGCTGGACAACACGCCCAGCCCGGTCCAGGGCATCGACCTCGCGAGCGGCGGGACGCTGGACGCGATGATGCTGGACATGAAGCGCACCTTCGACGAGGTCGTGGAGGCACACTCCACCCCCGAGAAGGCAGAGCAGATTCTGGCCAACCCCTTCTACCAAGCCGTCTCGAGCTCCTTCGCCGGAACCCAGGAGTACATGGCCATGGAGAAGCTCGGCCAGCTCAGGGTTGAGGCGGATCGCGACCGCGACAACCCCCGGTGGGACCTCATCGTCGTCGACACCCCACCATCCCGGTCGGCCCTCGACTTCCTGGACGCCCCCAAGCGCCTCGGGTCCTTCCTGGACGGTCGTTTCATCCGGCTGCTGGCCAAGCCTGCGAAGGCGGGCGGGCGGGCATACCTCAAGGTCTTCAGTGCCGGCGTCAACATCGTCACGACGACCCTGACCAAGGTGCTCGGCGGACAGGTTCTCACCGACGTCCAGACCTTCGTCGCCGCACTCGACACGATGTTCGGGGGCTTCCGGGAGCGCGCCGACCACACCTACGCCCTCCTGAAGGACGATGGAACCGCCTTCCTGGTGGTGGCGGCTCCTGAACGCGACGCCATGCGAGAGGCCTCCTACTTCGTGGACCGCCTCGACGAGGAGGAGATGCCGCTGGCCGGGCTCGTGGTCAATCGCGTGTATCGCCTTTCCACACCTGGGCTTTCCGCCGCCCGCGCGCTTGCGGCGGCCGACGAGCTGGCAGAAGAGGAGAACGGCGGCCGTTCAAAAGGCAGCGCGGCCCACTCCAATGACGGCACGGCCATCACCGAGGGGCTGTTGCGACTGCATGCTGTGCAGGCCGAGATCGCAGCCCGGCACGAGGCCATCACCAAGAGGTTCGTCGCCGGGAACCCCGGAATACCAACGGTTGTCGTCCCGGCAGCGTCCGCGGACATCCACGATCTGGTGGGGCTACGCGAGGTGGGCGTCTCCCTGGCGGGAGGTAGCTGAGCCGAAGGTCAGGCAGGGGGGAGAAAGCGGACGCGACCAACCCGTCATACCGCTGGGGGTGTGCAAGATCAGGAGGCGGGGCATTCCTGCCGCGCTCGGTCGGCCTCGAACATCGCACGCCAGGAGGCGACGTCCGGCCGGCGCTTGAGCAGGGCCCGACGCTCACGCTCGGTCATCCCGCCCCAGATGCCGAACTCGGTCTTGTTGTCCAGGGAGTCAGCCAGGCACTCGGCGATCACGGGGCATCCCATGCAGACCTGCTTGGCGATCTGCTGTGCAGCGCCACGGACGAAGAGGGCGTCGGGCTCAGCGGTCCGGCACGCCCCGTACTGCGCCCAGTCCTGAACCCACGTGGATCGGCCTGTCGCCGTGCTCTCGCGGGTCATTGTGACGGTCATTTTGGACTCCCCTGATATCCGTGCCGGACCCTTTGCCCCGACAAGACCACTGCTGCTTCCTTGAACAATATGGAGAGACGCATATGGGGGTAATGACCTTTTCGGGTAGTTGATCGGCGCGGAATGACTAGTCACCGGGCATTCGGGAGACGCGGGGGGCGCGGGACGTCGGGTTACCCTTGGCTCCATGCCGGGACGCGTCACGAACTTTGCCAAGGTCATCAGCCTGCTGGTGGCCTTCCTGGCGACCTCTGTTGTGGTCGGTCTGCTGGGTGCAGGTCTGGTGATGCCGGCGGTGGGCGCCACGGGGGCGGCGGCCCGCCAGGGGGTCAATGCCTTCGACTCCCTGCCGGGAGACTTCACCCGGACCCCGCTGTCCCAGCAGTCCCGGATCCTTGCCGACGACGGCACCCTCATCTCGACCCCTTACGAGGAGAACCGGGTGATCGTGCCGCTCTCCAAGATCGCGCCGGTGATGCGACAGGCGCAGATCGCGATCGAGGACAGTCGTTTCTATGAGCACGGCGGCATCGATCCCATGGGCGTGGGCCGGGCCTTCATCTCGAACCTCGGCGGCGGCAGCACCCAGGGGGCATCAACCCTGACCCAGCAGTACGTCAAGATCACGTTGCAGGAGAACGCCCTCAGCAACAACGACAAGGTCGGGGCCCAGGCCGCCACCGCCAGGAGCTACACCCGCAAGCTGCAGGAGCTGAAGTACGCGGTCACGCTGGAGAAGAACCTCACCAAGAACCAGATCCTCGAGGGCTACCTCAACCTCGTCTACTACGGGGGTCAGGCCTACGGCGTCGAGGCGGCCGCCCGGCACTTCTTCGGGGTGAGCGCCGCCAAGCTCAACCTCCCGCAGGCCGCGACCCTGGCCGGTCTGGTCCAGGCGCCGAGCGTCACCGATCCCATCAAGGAACCGGCAAAGGCCCGGGCCCGTCGGAACGTGGTTCTCGACCGGATGCACGAGCTGAACCTGATCACCGACAAGGCCTGGCGTGCTGCGAGGGCGACCAAGATGGTCACGCACAGCCTTCCGGCCCGGAACTCCTGCGCGCTCTCGGCCTACCCATACTTCTGCTCCTATGTCACGGCCTGGCTGGACCAGCTGCAGGTCCTGGGCAAGACGCTCGAGGAGCGCAGGCGGGCAATCACCCGGGGCGGGCTGACCATCCAGACGACGCTCAACCCGAAGATGGAGGCGGAGGCACGGAAGGCGCTCATCAAACGGGTCCCGATCGGAACGGTCGTCAACGGGGTGGTCATCGGGGCGGCCGCGGCCGTGATTGAACCCGGCACCGGCAAGGTCCTGGCCATCGCCCAGAACACGAAGTATGCCGTCAACGTCAAGAAGGGGACGCACGGCCAGACGGCGGTGAACTGGGCAGTCGACGCCAAGTACGGCGGCTCAAACGGGTTCGCCTTCGGCTCGACCGCCAAGATGTTTGCCGTCGCTGAGGCGCTGCGGTCCGGAATGCCGATCGACTCGAGCGTCGTCGTGCGCAAAGCCGACGCGACCCACGCGGCAGTGTTCTACCCGTCCGACTTCCACGACTCCTGCTCGATCTCGGCGCCAGAGGTGTGGAAAGTCCACAACGACGAGGGCAGCGCCGCCGGTTCGATCAGTCTGACTACTGCCGCCTCAAAGTCTGTCAACACCGCGTTCGCCGGGCTCGTGGCCAAGCTCGGGGGCTGCAAAGTTCGGGCCATGATGGCCACCCTGGGGTTGCATACCGGCAGCGGCGGCCAGATTGGGAAAGCCCCGTCCGACATCACTCTGGGCTCGGGCAGCGTCTCGCCGCTGACCTTGGCATCGGCCTATGCCACGGTCGCCTCAGGAGGCACCTACTGCGAGCCCTCGCCGGTCATCGCCATCACCACCAGCGATCACAAGAGCATCGCGCTGCCAAAGAACCGATGCAAGCGAGTGCTCGATGCTGACGTCGCCAACGGGGTCACCAAGATCCTCAAGAGCGTGCTGACCAATGGCACCGGCTACGGCAACAGCCTTGCCGATGGACGTCCCGCCGCAGGAAAGACCGGCACTGCCGGCAACAGCTTGAAAAAGGGCGGCACCAACGAGAGCTGGTTCGTCGGGTACACCCCACAGCTGTCCACAGCGGTCTGGGTTGGCACGCCAACCGACAACCGCAACAGCGCCACACTCGCCTACATGAAGATCGGCAGCACCTACTACGGCGGAGAGATCTACGGGGCCACGATCGCCGCTCCGATCTGGAAGCAGATCATGGACGACGCTTCAGCCGGTATGCCGATCCGGGACTTCGCCGACCCCACCGGCAAGGTGCAGTCAGGCGACATGGTCTCGGTCCCCCGCGTCTACGGGATGTCCGTTCCGGACGCGCAGGCGGCCCTCACTGCAGCCGGGTTCCAACCTGTTGTGGGCAGCGCCGTGAGCTCCAGCACTCAGGCGGGTCTTGTGGTCGGCACCCAGCCCAGGTCTCGGGCGATCCGTGGCAGCACCGTCACGATTTACACCTCGACCGGGGTCGACACCCCGCCACCATCACCGAAACCCACGCCCACGAAGAAGAAGGGCAGGGGTGGAGGAGGCGGCTAGGACCACACCCGGCGTCCTTCAGCCAGCAGCCAGAGCGGACTTCACCATCGCGGCGATGCGCCCACCTTCTGCTCGCCCGGCCACCAGCGTGGTTGCAGCCTTCATGACCAGTCCCATCTGCGGCATACCGCTGGCACCCGTCTGCGTGATCGCCTGCGCGACCAGTGCCTGGAGCTCCTCGTCAGAGAGCTGCGCCGGCAGGTAGGCCTCAAGGAAGACCAGCTCCGCCTCTTCCTTCGCCGCGAGCTCGGGCCGCTTCGCCTCCAGGTATGCCGTGGCCGCCTCACGCCGCTTCTTGGCCTCCTTGGCAAGGACCTTGAGGACCTCGTCATCGGACAGCTCGCGGGCGGTGGTGCCGGACACCTCTTCGTTCGTCACTGCGGTCAGGGCCATCCGCAACGTCGAGGACCGCACCTTGTCATGCTCACGCATCGACGTGTGCAGATCGTCGCGCAGGGTGGACTTCAGCTGTGAGGCGCCGGGTTCGGTCATGTCTGCAGTCTGGCACCGCAAGGCGAGACGGAGTTTGCGAGGATGGGCGTGTGAGTCTGACAAGAGCCGCAAGGAACACCGCCGCCGCACTGACCGCTGTTGGCGCCGGCGGGTTGGCCTACGCGTCCCTGATCGAGCGCAACGCCTTCACTGTGCGGCGGTTCAGTGTCCCGGTTCTGCGCCCTGGTGCGGCACCTCTGCGGGTTCTGCACCTCGCGGATATCCACCTGGTTCCTCGCCAGACGCGCAAGATTCAGTGGCTCCGCTCGCTCGCCGCACTCGAGCCGGACCTGATCGTCAACACTGGCGACAACCTCGCCGACATCATGGGCGTTCCTGCCGTATTGCGAGCGCTGGAGCCGCTGCTCGCGGTCACGGGGGTGTTCGTCATGGGCTCCAACGACTACTTCGCGCCCAGCCTCAAGAACCCCGCGCGTTACCTGACCTCGAACGGGCACACCCGGTCGAGCGACAGCGTTCCGCTTCCCACCAGCGACCTGGTGAAGGCCTTCACCCACGCTGGATGGACGGACCTGAACAACGCCCGCACCTCGATCTCGGTCCGCGGCCAGACGCTCGAGCTCGTGGGGGTGGACGACGCCCACCTGAACTACGACCGGTATGCCGACGTCGCCGGTCCGAGCGACCCTGGGGCCGCGCTGACCGTGGGAGTCACACACGCGCCATACCAGCGGGTTCTGGACTCCATGACCTCTGATGGCGCCGGGCTGGTGATCGCCGGCCACACCCATGGCGGGCAGCTCTGCCTGCCCTTCTACGGGACGCTGGTGACCAACTGTGACCTGGACCGGCACCGCGCAAAGGGCGTATCGCGGTGGTGGCCGGGCGCCGGCGCAACGCCGTCCTCCGAGGCGCCGGCCGATGCGGCGTGGCTGGAGGTCTCGGCCGGGTTGGGGACCTCGCCATACGCTCCTGTGCGGTTCGCCTGCCGTCCCGAGGTCACGCTGCTTACCCTGACCGCCGCGCCGGTCGGCCGCTAGTCCGCAGACCCGATTCGGTGCTGGCACCCTCGCTCGGCTATTCTCGCTTGGCTGCCTGCACCAAAGTGTGGGCAGCAAGCCACGGGGTGTGGCGCAGCTTGGTAGCGCGCTTCGTTCGGGACGAAGAGGCCGCAGGTTCAAATCCTGTCACCCCGACCGTGTTTCCGCAGGTCAGAGCCCTTACCAGAGTTGGTGAGGGCCTGTCCTGATGCCTGTACCGCAACGAAATACCGCCAGTACCGCAACAGATCCGAACTTCGACCTGCTCATCGAGATCGGTTCACTCAGCTGGCACAGCGCTTCGCTGACGCGAAGCGCAAAGCCGCCCGAATGGCACTAGACCCCGGTACGCCGAGTTAAGTCCACGGACGTGGTGTTCCTTGCCCGACCCGGCGTCGTTCGCGTTCGCCAGCGTTCGTCCGATGGATCCGCTTCAAGGGAATGCGCCGCCCGTTGATGTGGGTTTGGATGGTTACCCGCGGGTGACGTCCAGATCCACCGGCAGCGTTGCGCAAGTTCGCCCCGCGTCGTAAACGTCATGTGACAACAACCGGATACCCCCGCAGGAGGACCGGCATTGCGATCGCGGTAGTCCGGGAGTCGTCTTCGCTTGGGCACAAGGGCGGCTCAGGTGCACGGCTGTGCCGTCCTCACCATGACCTGGAGCGGTCCTGCTCGCGGCAAACCGGCAAAGGGTGTGCACAGGAGGCCGTCGAGCGGGTCAGTTGGCGCTTCTCCACCGTTCACGGGCTGCCGGGGCTGACAATGCCGTTCTCGTAGGCGAGCATGACCAGTTGGGCGCGGTCGCGGACCTGGAGCTTGGCGAGTAGTCGGCTGACGTGGGTCTTGGCGGTTGCGTAGCTGATGAAAAGTTCTGCCGCGATCTCAGCGTTTGAGCGCCCGTGGGCCACGGCGCGCAGTACCTCGGTCTCGCGATCGGTGAGCAGGTCCAGACCCGTGGCTGGCACGCTTGGGTCCTTGGGGGATCGTCGTACGAACTCTTCGATGAGGCGCCTTGTCACCGCGGGTGCCAGGAGGGCATCGCCGCCCGCGACCACATGGATGGCTGAGAGGAGCTGGTCGGGTGGGGTGTCCTTGAGCAGGAAACCACTGGCACCGGCCCGGATTGCCGCGAACACGTACTCGTCCTGGTCGAAGGTCGTCAGGATGAGCACCCGGGTCGAGGCTGTGCCCGGGTCTGCCATCAGCGTCCGGGTGGCGGTGAGGCCGTCGGTCCCGGGCATCCGGATGTCCATCAGCACGACGTCGGGTCGTTCACGCCGTACGAGGGCGACCGCGGCTGCCCCGTCACCGGCCTCGCCGACGACTTCCAGCTCGGGCTCGAGCCGGAGCAGCAGGGCGAGGCCCCTGCGTACGAGGGCCTCGTCGTCGACCACTGCGACCCGGATCATCGGCTGTCCTGGTCGGCATAGGGCAGGCGCGCGGTGACGCCATACCCGCCGGAGGGCCTTGGCCCGGTCGTCAGCGATCCACCCCACACCGCAACCCGCTCGCGCATCCCGAGCTGGCCGTGCCCTGGGGCTGCGCTCTCTGTGGTGGCAGGCGGCCTCTGTCCGTCGTCGACCACCTCGAGGACCAGGGCTCCGGGCTGGTAGCGGATGGTGACCTCGGCGTGGGCAGGGCCGGCGTGCTTAAGGACGTTGGTCAGCGACTCCTGCACGAGGCGGTATGCGGTCAGGGCGAGGGCCGCCGGAACCCCGTCCTGCTGGCCTTCGACGTGAACCTCGACGGGTAGTCCCGCAGCCGTCAGCTCCGCAGCGAGGTCCCCAACGGCGTCCAGTCCCGGTGGTGGGTGGTACGTGGCAGGGTTGTTCTGGCCGCGTAGGGCGCCAAGGATGCGGCGGACCTCGGTGAGCGCAGAGCGGCTCGTCTCCGCGACCGCCACAAGCGAGGCCTTGGCCTCGGCTGGGTCGACGTCGATGACGTGCGCTCCAACGCCGGCCTGCAGCGCGATGACGCCCAACGAGTGGGCCAGGACGTCGTGGAGCTCCTGGGCGATTCGTAGCCGTTCGTCGGCCACCGCGAGCTGGGCCTTCTCGACCCGCGCGTCCTCAGCGAGTGCTGCACGCTCTTGGAGCATCACGAGGTTCTGCCGGCGATCGTTAGCGCTGCGCCCTAGCGCGAAGGCCCCGATGAACAGTGCTGCGTCCGTCGCGAGCTCTCCGAACTGCATGGACCGCGGGGCGAGGGCTACCACCAATGCGAGCAGGACCACGACATACCCGGCCGCGAAGGCGGCGACCCGGGTGCCCGCCCACGCGGCCACCGTGTAGGCCGCGAGGAACAACCCGGACCCGATCACCGCCGAGCCGTAACCCAGGGCGATCAGGGCGAGTACGGGAACGGTGGCGAGAACCAGGACCGGAAGGGGGGCCTTACGGCGTAGGGCATACGGCGCGCAGCCGACGGCGAGCAGCAGGTAGAAGGTGGCGTCCGGGAGTCGGGCATTGGGACCCGGAGAGGCCGACGAGAGCGATGCTCCCAGGAACAGCAGTACCGCTAGGAGCGTGTCCAGGACCCATGGGCGCAGCGCGTCGACATCTCGCAGCCGCGCCCACGTCGTCTTCACCTTGTTGACGCTAGCCCCCCGGGCGTTGCGGGCCGTCAGCCCTCAGACCTGTCGGGGCATACATCTCCAGGCCCATTCAGGGACGTCCCACCTCCAGCCGGGGCAGGACCGGTGGTTCGTTCCCGGGCCCGACGACACGACCAGCGTCAACCTCGACTCTGGGTGCGAGCCGGAAAACCACCGAGAAGAGACCCGCCATGAGAACCAGAACCACCCCGACCGGACGCCAACTGAGCTACGGCCTGGCCGTACTCGTCGCAGTAGTCGGCGTGACAACCGCCGCAGTATGGGGGGTCACCGGCGTCCTGGACCAGGTCCAGCAAACCGGCGGGTTCGTCCGCGCCGACATCTCCACCGGCTTCTCGCTCACCCTGACCCAAGTCGGCCCGCATGTCATCTACTACGAGGGCCGCGACCCGACCGCGGTGTCTGCCGACCAGCTGACCGTGGTCGACGCGGCCCAGAGGTCAGTGCCCGTCCGCCCCTACCGGCTGGATCTGCGCTACGACGTGCCTGGCAAGCCAGGTGTCCTGGGCACCGCCATCGGCGTGTTCGACGCCGACCGCACCGGCGTCTACCTCATCCGCACCGATGCCACTGTCGCGGATGCCCAAGGTCAGCTGGCTGTCGGGGACGACCTCGCACCCGGCATGGTCCGAGCCATCGGCATCCCAGGACTCGCCGCCCTGCTCAGCCTCATCGCCGCCATCACACTCGCCGCCGGGACCTGGTCCAGGCGGGAACGGAGGTCCCAACCATGAGCGCCCTGATCCGCCGCCAATACCACCTCGACCGTCCCAGCCGCGTGGTAGCCGCCGCCTTGGCAGGTGCAGCCGCCGGGCTGGTCCTCGGGCTGGTCATGCCCCGGGGACCGATGACCTCGATCCAGTCACTGACCGCACTGGCCCTGGCCCTGGGCGCCGGGGTACTCGCAGGCTGGGTGATGCGCTCCCGATGGGCTGCCCTGTTGGCACCCGTGGCTCTGGCAGCCGTGTTCGAGGCCGAGCGAGCCGGCACCCAGGGTCCCAGTGTCGGCCCGATCCACCTCGACAGCGTCTACGGCATCATCGTCCTGGTCGCCGGGCGCGGCTTTGACGGGCTCGTCATCCTGCTCCCCATGGTCGTCGGCGCGCTGTGGGGCGCGGCGCTTGCCCGGCGCCCCCTGCCGCCCCGCGCCGGCATACCCAACAGGTCACGGGCGAGGACGCTTCTGGGGCTCATCGTGCGCCGCGGCACCCTCGCCCTTGCGAGCCTGTCCGTGGTGGTGCTCGTCGCTGCGCTGGCCCGGCCGGCCAGCACCGAAGTGATCAAAGGGGCCGGCGGCAAACCTCTCCCGGGGAGCATCGCCGAACTCGTGAGCGTCCCGATCGGCGGACACGACCAGGCGATCATGCTGCGCGGCAACGACGTCGACGCGCCGGTCCTGCTCTTCCTCGAGGGCGGCCCCGGCGGGACCGCGCTGGGATCGATGCGATACGCGGGCCAAGGCCTCGAAAAGCACTTCGTGGTGGCCACCTGGGACCAGCGCGGCACCGGCAAGTCCGCCGCCGCGTTGGAGCCCGTGGCGACCTTTACCCTCGCCCAGGCCGTGAGCGACACCATCAAGGTCAGCCAGTACCTGCGCGCCCGCTTCGGCGAGACCCGGATCTACCTGGTCGGCAGCTCGTGGGGAACCGTGCTCGGTGTGCTCACCGCACAGCAACGGCCCGACCTGTTCTACGCCTACGTCGGAACCGGGCAGATGACCGACCTACAAGAGACCGACAAGCTCATGTATGCCGAGAGCCTCGCCTACGCCAAGCGCACAGGAGACACGAAGTTCGCCGAACAGCTGCGCGCCATCGGCCCGCCGCCGTACACAGACATGCTGGCCTACCCCGTCGCCATCTCCACCAACCCCGACTGGGACAACTACACCCCGGGGACCGATCACGACCCCCGCTCGTCCTACCCCGCCAGCCTGTTCGTGTCCGAGTACACCTTCACCGAACAGGTGCGCTCCATGGCGGCCATGATGGACACCTTCGCCCTCATGTACCCCCAGCTCCAGGACGTCGACTTCCGCCGTGACGTGCACCGGCTGGAGGTTCCGGTGTACCTCGTCCAGGGCGCGCACGAGTCACCGGGGCGCGCTGTGCTAGCTCGCGACTGGTTCGCCGCACTGTCCGCACCCAGCAAGCACATCCTCGAGCTCGACCACTCGGGGCACGACCCACAGCTAGAAGAGCCCGGGCGGTTCGCCACGTTCATGACCGACGTCGTCCTGAACCAGACCTACCCGCCAACCACATGACCCAGGTGGGTAAGTGCCACTCCACCTCCCAGCTGCTCCACCACCGAAGGGAAGCCTGACCATGTATCCCCTTGAGATCGAACACCTCACCAAACGCTACGGCCACGAGGTCGTGGTCGACGACCTCACCTTCACCGTCGCGCCCGGACGAGTCACGTGCTTCTTAGGACCTAACGGCGCGGGGAAGTCCACGACGATGAAGATCCTGCTCGACCTGGCGAAGGCAGACCACGGCCACGCCACGATCGGCGGGACGCGGTACCGCGACATGGCCGATCCTGCCCGCGCCGTCGGCGTGGTGCTCGAACCGAACGCGTTCCACCCCGGACGCAGCGGACGCGACCACCTCAGGGTCCTGTCCGACGGCGCCGGCATCGCCGCGGGACGCATCGACCAGATGCTGGAGATGGTCGAGCTGACGCATGCCGCGGACCGCCACGTCGGCGGGTACTCCCTGGGAATGCGTCAGCGGCTCGGGCTGGCGGCCGCACTTCTCGGCGACCCACCCGTGCTCGTGCTCGATGAGCCCGGGAACGGGCTCGACCCGCAAGGCATCCGCTGGCTGCGGGACCTGCTGCGCGAACGAGCCGCGGCCGGGGGCACCGTGTTCGTGTCCAGCCACCTGCTCGCCGAGGTCGAGCATCTGGCCGACGAGGTCGTCGTGCTCAACCACGGACAGCTTGTCGCCACGGGCGCCCTGGCCACGCTGCAGCAAGGCGGGACGTCGGTGCGCACCCCCGAACCCGAACGGCTCACCCACCTGCTGCTGAGGTCGTCCGGTGCCACCGTGCACACCGGCAACGAAGGCGACCTCGTTGTCCGAGGCATCCAGATCGCCGAGATCGGCGACCGTGCCTGCGCTGCCGGCATCGCGCTCCATGAGCTGACGGCCCAGGCAGGCTCCCTCGAGGAGCTGTTCCTGGACTGGACGAGCAACCAAACCACCGCCATCAACGGCGCTGACACCGCCGGCGCAACCCAGACCGAGAGGCAGGCCGTACTGCTATGACATGGCTACGACTCGTGCGAGCAGAGATCCGCAAGCTCACCACCACGAAGATGCCGTGGGGGTTCCTGGCGGTGTTGGTCGTCATCGCCGGCCTCGACGCGGCCGTTGTCGCGTTCGGCACCGACATGGACGGCAGCAAGGCGTTCGTCGCCACCGCCGCCGACCAGCAGTCGCTGATGGCGTTCGCCTTCAACGCCATGCTGGGCACCGCACTGTTCGGCGCGATCGCCTCGGCCCGCGAGTACGGACACGGCACCGTCGTGCCGACCTTCCTGACCTGCCCCAACCGCCCGCGCGCCGTCCTCGCCCAGCTCGCCGCAGTTCTTACCGCCGGCGCTGCCCTGGCGCTGGTCGGTCAGGCCATGATAATCGCCGCGGTCGCACTGGCCCTGCGGAGCACCCAGTACGGGTTCCTTCTGTCGGCCGGTGACCTCACCCAGCTCCTTGCCGCCTCAACACTCGCCGGCGCCATCGGCGCAGTCCTCGGAGCCGGACTAGGAGCGGTCATCCGCAACCTCGGTGGCGCAGTCACCACGGCCGTACTGGTGCTGTTCATGATCCCGCCGCTCACCGTGCAGCTGGTCAACGGGGCTGCCTCCTGGATCCCGACGAGCCTCTTCAACGTGATCTCCGGGGTCAGCACCGACATCAGCCTGCGGGCTGCGCTGATGGCAGTCACCGCGTGGGCGCTGGTCCCGGCTGCCGCCGGACTCATAGCCGTCCAACGACGGGACATCGCGTAGCCATGACGGATCGACATGCCGGACTGCTGAGCCGACGGGATCCTACGCGCTACCCGGTTGGTGAGACCACCACCATCGCCGTGAGCGGGTCCGAGCCCACTGTGGTGGCTTCGGGCTTGACGAAGCTCCTCGGCGGTCGCGAGGTCGTATCGGAACTGTCTTTCCAAGCGTTCACTGGTCGAGCCTTCGGACTGCTCGGACCCAACGGTTCTGGCAAGACCACCACGGTGCGACTGCTGACGGGCCTACTGATCCCGAGCCGCGGTTCAGTGACGCTGTTCGGCCAAGGGCTCTCCCGTTCCAACGCTGATGCGCTGCGGGCCAGAATCGGTGTGCAGACCGACACCAACCTCTACGAAGCGCTCAGCGTGCGCGACAACCTGCGGACCTGGGGCGAGCTGTACGGGCTGACCTCCCGCGCCGTGGAGCGCAGAATCGACGAGGTTGTCCAGATACTTGGCCTCTCGGATCGCGCCGACTCTCTCGTCGGGGAGCTGAGTAAGGGAATGCGGCAGAAGCTCTCGGTCGGGCGCGCTGTGCTCCACGAACCCGATCTGCTCTTCCTTGACGAACCGACCGCCGGACTCGACCCGGAGGCATCCGCCGATCTGATCGCCTACCTCAAAGAGATGATCCGAACACTGCACACCACCGTGATCATCTGCACCCATCAGCTCCAAGGGCTCGAATCACTGTGCGACGACATCGGCATCCTCAAGAACGGCTGCCTCGTGGCAGCCGGTGGGGTCCGGCAGCTTCTGCACCAGCGATGGCCAGAACGCCGGTACCTCCTCGCGGTCGACGGGGACCTCGCCTCCGCCCGCAAGATCGTCATCTCGCTCGTCGGCGGATCGGTGGACATGGATGCCACCGACGGCAACCTGCGCTTTTCCGTGGCCAGTGAGGGAGCCATCTCGGCGGTAGTGGCTGCACTGGTGGCCAACCAGATTCAGATACGAGCGCTCATCCCCCAGCAGCCGACAATCCAAGACCTCTACTTCGCAACGATCAACGATGGGGAGCCGGCATGATCAACCGTCAGCGGATTCGGGCACTGATACGCAAGGACTGGCGCGAACTTGCGCGCAACAAGCAGGCCGTGGCCCCATTGGTCATCATCCCGCTACTGTTCGCCGTCATCATTCCCACTGCCATCATCGTGTTGGGCAACAACGCCATCCTCGCGTCGTCGATCACCGGCCTGCGAGGATTCCTAGACAACCTCCCGGACAGGGTCATCCCCGCCGGATTCTCCACGGCACAGACCGTGGTCTACGCCGTCATCGTCTACTTCATGGCGCCGTTCTTTCTCGTCATCCCCGTGATGGTCGCGAGCATCACGGCGAGCTCCAGCTTCGTCGGCGAGAAGGAACGACGCACGATTGAAGGGCTTCTCTACACGCCGATCACTGATCGCGAACTGGTGTTGGCAAAGGTGCTCGTCTCCGTGATTCCATCCGTGCTGCTCACCTGGGCCTCATTCCTCATCTACACCGTCCTGGTAAATGCACTCGGGGCATCGCTCATGGGCGGTCTCTTCTTCCCGACCTGGACGTGGGCGATCATCATCCTCGCGATGGTCCCACTCGTGGCTTTCCTGGCGACCTCCCTCATCGTGGCCATCTCCGGGCGTTCCACGACGATGCAAGGCGCTCAAAGCTCAGCAGTGCTGATCATGTTTCCGGTCATTGCCCTCGTCGTCGGTCAGGCCACCGGACTACTGCTGTTCGATATCACTATCGCGATCCTCGCGTCAGCAATACTCCTGGTGATCGATGTCACGGTGTTCACGGTGGTCGTCGGTCGCTTCCAGCGGGAACGCATCGTCACCCGCCTATAGACGGCTCGAATGAGAGGAACCCGCACGATGCACTTTCGCTGACTCGGCCACGGCGCTGCGCCGCAACCTGCCGCAAGGGCGAGAATCGATTTGCCAAGGTTGCATCACTGCAGGTCGTTACATCACTGCAGGACAAAGACTTGCGCTAACCCGGTCGCTGGGCTTCACGCAGGCTGAGCCAACGGAGCGGCCGACGCCTCGCGCGCGATGTTTGCGCCAGGGCGTACCGCAACGAAATACCGCAACACCACCGCCACGATTCACCAACCAGCAGGGTTTGGTGCAGCACTTCCGTGCTCAGTAGCGGACATGGTTGCAGTTGCGGGAAGTTCGGGACGAAGAGGCCGCAGGTTCAAATCCTGTCACCCCGACC
>JBDTOA010000003.1:0-27031 GCA_039933475.1 Dermatophilaceae bacterium | reverse complement strand
CACCCCCAGTAGGAGCACTCGCCGCCGACCAGCTCGCGCTCCACCAGGGCCACGGAGAGCCCACCGTCCCCGCAACGCCCGGCTGCTGCCTCGCCGGCCGGACCGGCTCCGATCACCACGACATCGAACTCGTCCATCGCAACGTCCCTCCTCTGCGCGTGCCACCTGCCGTCACGTGCTCTGTCAGGAGAAGCCCTGCAGCCGTTACATCAGAAGACGTGACCTCACGACAAGCTGACGTACTGAAAGGGCTTCGGGTCCACGTAACGGATGGGTGGGTTTCGTTGACTGCAGCGTTACCCCATCGATCGGAGCAACCTGATGTCCACGACACCCATCGCTGATCACGCCCTCCTGTCCGACCGGCACTCCAGCGCCCTGGTCGACACCTCGGGCTCGGTCGAGTGGCTGAGCTTCCCTCGCTTCGACAGCCCGTCCGTTTTCGGTCGCCTACTCGGACCTGAGGCAGGGCATTGGCAGATCGCGCCGCGCGGCGAGTGGGAGAGCACCCGCCGGTATGTCGACCGGACGCTGGTTCTCGAGACCACGTTCACCACTGCGGGCGGCACCCTTGTCCTGACCGACGCGCTGGCCATGGGGCCCGACAACGGAGGCCACCGGCTCGGCAAGAACGTGCCCCATCTGCTGGTGCGCAGGGTGGCCTGCACAGCCGGCGAGGTCGAGGCGGAGGTGTCCTATCGGCCGCGGCCGGAATACGGACTCGTCGTGCCTCTGCTGGCCGCCGTCGAGGGCGGTGTGACCGCCCGCGGCGGAGCAGAGTGGCTCGTCCTGACGACGCCGCTCGCGCTCGAGCTGGACGGGGGAGCCGCTCGGGGAACGCTGAAGCTGAAGGCCGGTCAAAGCGTCCACCTGGCGCTGCACCGATCGACGCTGGAGGAGACCCCTGCCCATGTCTGGGCCCAGGACGAGCTGTCGGCTCAGATCGACCGAACGGTCGAGGCATGGCAGTCATGGTCCGATCTCCATCAGTCCTATGACGGTCCGTGGCGCGAGCTCGTTCACCACAGCGGGAGGGTTCTGCAGGGTCTGTCCTTCCAGCCCAGCGGCGCCATTGTTGCCGCAGCTACCACCTCCCTGCCCGAGGGAGTGGGCGGCGAACGCAACTGGGACTACCGCTACTCCTGGGTACGCGACGCGAGCTTCACCATGGAGGCACTGTGGGTGGCAGCCTGCCCGGACGAGGCCGATGACTACTTCGCCTTCATGACCACTGCCGCAGCATCCTCGGTCGGCCCCGGGAAAGGGCTGCAGATCATGTTCGGGATCGGCGGCGAGCATGACCTGAGCGAGCGCGAGCTGCCGCACCTGCCGGGGTGGAAGGACAGCCGTCCGGTGCGCGTCGGTAACGGTGCCTGGAGCCAGCAGCAGATCGACGTCTACGGGGAGCTTCTCGGAGCTGCGCACCGTCTTGCCGACCAGCTCACCACGATCGACGAGGACACCCGACGGTTCCTCATCGCCTGCGCTGACACGGCTGCCGTTCACTGGGTCGAGAAGGACCAGGGCATCTGGGAGGTACGCGGGGATCCCCAGCATTTCCTGTACTCGAAGGTGATGTGCTGGGTGGCCCTTGACCGAGCCATCGCTCTGGCCGACCTCCTGCACGCATCCGACCGGGTCGACGGCTGGAAGCACAAGCGCGAAGAGATCTGGGAGCGGGTGGTGCAGGACGGATGGAGCGAACAGGCCGGCGCCTTCACGCAGTACGTCGGATCCAGTGCGCTGGACGCCTCCAACCTGATGATGGCGATCGTCGGCTTCATGCCCGCAGACGATCCGCGCATGCTGGCCACCATCGACGCCATCGAGGAACATCTCACCGACGACCGCGGACTGGTCTACCGCTACCGCACCGAGGGCGGGGTGGACGGTCTCGCGGGGGAGGAAGGAACCTTCCTGCTGTGCACGTTCTGGCTGGCACAGGCTCTGGCCATGTCCGGCCAGGTCGAACGCGCCCGAGCCGTCTTCGAGCGCGCCGCTGCTTTCGTCAACGACGTGGGCCTGCTGGCCGAGGAAGTCGATCCCGCGACTGGTGAGATGCTCGGCAACTTTCCCCAGGCGTTCAGCCACATTGGTCTGGTCAACGCAGCCTGGGCGATCTCGCAGGCAGAGCTCCGGGCCGCCAGAAGCCTCTGAGTCGTCGAGCTCGCCTGGGGTCAACCGCCGATTTCTGGAATCGCCATTGTTAGCCGTTCGTCACCGTTAGGGTGGGATTCCGGTGGTATGGGGATAACGCGGGCCGATGCACAGGGGGTGGCGAGACGATGGCGAAGTACGCCGCGATGCCCCGCGCCTCGACCAACGGCTCGGGTGCCGATGTCCGCGGTCGGCGGCGGGTCGCCCGGAGACTTGGGGCAAAGCCGCGCGGTCGGGTGCCAGGCCTTGTCACTGGGTTGCTGGGTGTCCTGCTCCTGGGCGCGTCCCTGATCAGCACGGTCACGACGGGGCGCGATGCGGCTCTCGCCGACCTGGACTCCAAGCTGAGCGCTCATGCTGCATCGCGAGCCAGCGACCTGACGGAGTATTTCGAGCGGGCGCAGAGCATCAACCTTCTCCTGGCTCATGACTCGGTGTTCAAGCTGATGGCGCCGGGCGAAGGCGTGCTGTCGGGGCCGCAGTTCGCCACAGTCTCGGCCCAGGCAGGCAAGGCGATGGCCTATCTGGAGCAGCTCTACCCCGGCCAGATCAGCGAAGCCTGCCTGATCGACAGCACGGGGGCCGAGCTGGGCCGTGTTGTCCGAGGCCGGGTCGCACCCGTCTCGGAGCTGTCGAAGGGCGAGGCCGACACCCCTTTCTTCGCGCCGACCCTCGGCCTTCCGCAGGGCCACGTCTACCAGGCCGCTCCCTACGTGTCCTCAGACACCCACGAGTGGGTCATCTCCAACTCCACTCCGATGGTCAACGCATCGGGGCGGCCCTGGGCCTTGCTGCACTTCGAGCTGCCCCTGGACGGCTTCCGGCCCGGCGCCGAAGCGGCAAGCGCAAGGAGCTTCTCCGACCTGATCGTCGACAACCGCTCCGGTCAGGTCCTTCTGGACAGCGCGCGACCTCTGGTTGAGTCCAGCCTCGGGCGAGCCGGATCGCCGGAGCTGCGGGCCCTGGTCGCCCGGCCGGGTGCATCCGCATCAGGGACCGTGGATGGGCAGCGAGTGGCCGTGGCCCGGGTGACTGCGGGGCCGGACAACGCCAACTCCTGGTCCGTGGTGGTGGCGATGCCAAGCGAGGCCCTGGGGTGGTTCAGCTCGATCGGCTTCTCCTCAGTGGCGATGGCTTTGGCGGCCCTTCTGTTGCTGGCGTTCGCTGGTTACCTGCGAGCCACCCACAGGGCAGAGCGGCAGGGCGAGGCGCGCTACCGGACCCTGATCGACCAGTCCTCCGATCTGGTGCTGGTGGTCGACCGTGCAGGCCGCGCCGACTTCCTCAGCCCATCCGTGGAGCGGCTGCTGGCGCCCCCCGGCAAGGGCCTGGCGACTGGCGGCAAACAACGTGTCAACAGGGGTGCGGTCGACCTCGTCGCCGCCGTCGACCCAGAGGGCCGGGCCGGGCTATCTGCGGTGCTACGAACGGCTGCCCCGGGGCGGATGTCGGCCGGGGAGTTCAGCATCACCAGCACTGAAGGCACGTCCACCTTTGAGGTTTCCGTGCAAGATCTGAGCTCCGATCCCTCCGTCAGAGGGCTTGTCCTGACCGCACACGATGTCACTGACCGCCTGGCGCTGAAGAATGAGATGGAACACCGGTCGCTGCACGACGCGCTGACCGGGCTGCCGAACCGGGCCATGCTGGCCGACGACATTGAACAGGCCTTGGGTGTCGCCGAGCGCGATGGAACCAGCGTTGGGCTGCTGCTGCTGGACCTGGACCGCTTCAAGGAGGTCAACGACACTTTCGGCCACGACTACGGTGATGCGCTGCTCCGCCAGATCGGGCCGCGCCTTGCGGGCGTGCTAGGCGGGGTCGGCACTGTCGCCCGCCTGGGTGGAGACGAGTTCGCGGTCCTGCTGCCGGGACTTCGCGGGGTGAACCAGGCAACCGATGTCGCCGGCGCACTCCTGTCCGCCCTGGCGATACCGTTCCCCGTCGAGGGCATCGACGTCGATGTGGAAGCCAGCGTCGGGGTCGTCATCTCCGGTGAGCACGGCCAGGACGCGACCACGTTGATGCAGCGCGCCGACATCGCGATGTACGTCGCCAAGACACAGCACCTTGCGGTGTTCGTCTATGACGCGAGCATCGACGGGCACTCTGCGAGCAAGCTCGCGCTCGTCGGAGACCTACGGCGGGCGCTGGATTCCGGCGAGCTCCTCCTTCACTACCAGCCCAAGGTGAGCCTCACCAGCGGTGAGGTCCTTGGCGTCGAGGCGCTGGTGCGCTGGCAGCACCCTGAACGTGGCCTCGTCTTTCCCGACGAGTTCATCCCCCTGGCAGAGAACACCGGGCTGATGAACCGGCTCACCAAGTATGTGTTGAACGCAGCCCTTGCCCAGGCGCGCACCTGGATCGACGCAGGGCGGCCGCTGTCGATCGCGGTGAACCTGTCGGCCCGCGACCTTCACGAGGAGCGTTTCGCCGAGGTGGTCGCCGAGCTCCTCGCCCGACACGAGGTCCCGGCTCACCTACTCGAGCTCGAGGTCACTGAGACCGCGATCATGACGGACCCACCTCGGGCGCGGGCCATGCTAGAACGGCTGTCAGCATTGGGTATCCGGCTCTCGCTGGACGACTTCGGCGCCGGATACACCAGCCTGAGCCAGCTCACCAGCCTGCCCATCGACGAGATCAAGATCGACCGATCGTTCGTCATGACCATGGCCGAGGACCCGAGCAACGCTCTCATCGTTCGGAGTCTGGTCGATCTGGGTCACAGTCTCGGCCTCACGCTCGTGGCCGAAGGCGTCGAGACTGAGGGGGTTCTGCAGGTGCTCGCTGCGCTGGGGTGCGATGTCGCCCAGGGCTACCACCTCTCCCGCGCCATCCCTGTCGCTGCCCTCGACACGTGGTGCGCTGATCGTCTGGGAAGCATGACCGCTACGAGATAGCGTCGCATCCAACCCGAGCCGTTGCGTCGTCTTGGTGGTGCCGACACAATTACCAAGCGGCTCGGGCGTTATGGGTGTAATGTCTGTGACCTGCGCCACTCCGGACTGTTGGTGGCGTGCGCTCATCCTCGTGCTGCTCCTGAATCTCGGTGGCTCGTGTCCTTCGTTCCGGGACCACCGAATTGAGTTGTCATGGCGCAGCATTCGAGCCTTCCCCCCGACTTTTCTCCGGACCTTGACCACCAGGTCATCCTTTTGCCCACCCGGTCAGAGGCTGGGCTCCTTAGCGAGGCTGCGGCCGAGTCAACCGGCAGCCGAGCCGTGCATCCGACGGTCCGAGCAAGAACTCATCCCTTGCGCCAGGTCGTGGTCCTTGACTTCACCGGCCCCCTCGGCGCAGTGGTCGCGCACATCGACAGAGCGATCGAGAGGGCCTTGGCCGACGGGCCGCGCGGCGTGGTGTGCGACCTTTCGGGAGTGCTCGAAGGTGCCGAGCAGGCTGATATTGACGTACTTGCGACCGGTGGCGGCCACGTGCGCGACTGGTCCGGGATACCTCTGGCAGTGGCGTCCCCGGATCCGCGAATACGGAAGGCCCTGCGCATCCACCCCCTGGGCAGGCACCTGATCGTGACCCACTCGGTTCTCCAGGCGGTATCCGCGGTGCTTGCGACTCCTATCCCCGCCGTCGAATGGCTGCGGCTGGCTCCGCACCCCACCGCCCCGCGCGCTTCGCGGGACTTCGTAGCGCGGACCCTGCTGGACTGGGGGCTGGGCAGGCTCATCCCCTCGGTGTCACTGGTGGTCAGCGAGCTGGTGACCAGCTCAACGGTCCATGCCGGCACTGACATCGACCTGTCGATCGCCTGGAGCCTGGGTGCCTTGCGGCTGACCGTCCGGGACAACAGCCCAGACCCGCCGCGGCAGCGTTTCTCGCGCTTCGACCAGCAGGGGCGCGGGCTGTCGGCAATCGCCGGCCTCTCCCGCTCCTTCGGGGTTCTGCCAACCGCCGACGGCGGCAAGGTCGTCTGGGCCGTGCTGTACGCCGCGCGGCCTCGCCCGCAGACGAGTCAACGGTCGGATAGAGGCCGGTTAGAGCCAGTCACCACAACCAAGGAACGGACCATGTCAGATCTGAGTGTCGAACCATGACCAGCCGAGTTGTTGACGTCGAGGCGCTGCTGACCCCCGGAGAGGTGGCGACCCTGTTCCGGGTCGACCCCAAAACCGTCACCCGGTGGGCCAAGGCCGGCAAGCTCACCTCGGTGCGCACGCTCGGTGGTCACCGTCGTTACCGTGAGTCCGAAGTCCGCGGCCTCCTGGGTCGGGCCGGCATCGGCTCCGATCCGGATGGTTCCATCGCACTTACCGTTGTCCCATGACGATTCCTTCGCCAGGCCCGCCGATCCCGTCTCCGCCCGAGCCGATGCCTGGTCCACCTGAGCCGATCCCGCCGGACCCCATCCCACCTGAGCCCTTGCCCATGTGACCGCCACCGCCCTGGCCGGAGGTTTCGAAGCGGTCATCTGTCTGAAGCGGGCACTTGTCAGCGGGTCAAGGCGTGGCTTATCGTCAAAGACGAACGACCCGGCTCGAACCCAGTGGCTGGTAGCACGCACACGGAGCTTTAGCCATGTCCGTAGAACGCGTCGATGGCAGCGCCCCGGATCGCCAGGACCGGGACTGGTTCACGCGGAACCTTCTCCGCAAGGCTGCAACGGTTGCCGATCCGCACACCCGGCAGAGCCTCTTCGAAGAAGCCGTCCTCTCCAACCAGCCGATGGCACGTGCCCTGGCCCGTCAGTATCAGCAACGCGGGGTTGATCCCGAGGACCTGGTCCAGGTGGCCATGCTGGGGCTGGTCAAGGCCGTCCGTGGATACCGCCCAGGCGTCGAAAGGGCTTTCGCGGCATACGCGGTGCCAACGATCCGGGGGGAGATCAGACGCTACTTCCGCGACCGGGGTTGGATGATCCGCCCGCCTCGCAGCTTGCAGGAGCTGAACCGCGACATCCGCATTGCTGAGCCGGACCTCGCTCAGCGGCTTCAGCGAACGCCAACCACCCCGGAGCTCGCCGATCATCTGGGTGTCGATGTGGACGCCGTCAACGCTGCACGCGAGGCCGGTGGTGGCTATCACGGCCGCTCGCTGGACGGCCGGGTCGGGGACTCGGACCAGATGCTCTGCGACGTTGTCGCCGACCCGGATGAGCCCTATGACGTGGTGGATACCGTCCTCACCCTCCAGCCGGCGCTGAGGATTCTGAGCGCTCGCGAGCGAAGCATCCTGCGCCTTCGGTTTGTAGACAACCTCACCCAGGAGCAGATCGGCAGTCGTCTGGGCGTCAGCCAGATGCAGGTCTCACGGCTGCTGACCGCAATATTGGCGAAGCTGCGCAAGAGCATCGTGGACGAGCGGGCCGCCTGACTTTGGCGGCCGAAGGAAGTGTCACATGGCCCTGGAACAGACATTCGTCATTGTCGGCGCGAGCCTGGCCGGGGCCAAGGCGGCCGAGACGCTGCGAAGCGAGGGCTTCGCAGGCCGGGTAGTGCTGATCGGCGAGGAGACCGAACGTCCCTACGAGCGGCCGATGCTGTCCAAGGACTACCTCCGGGGAGAGAAGCCGGCCGGCAAGCTCTACGTTCATGACGAGGGCTTTTACGCGGACAACGACATCGAGCTGCTGACCGGGACGCGCGTCGCGTCCCTCGACCCCGGCACGCACCAGATCACGATGCAGGACGGCGCTCGTATGCCGTACAGCAAGCTTCTGTTGTCGACCGGCGCCACCCCCCGGCGCCTTCCTCTGCCCGGAGCCGACCTGCCGGGGGTGCGCTACCTGCGCCGGATGTCGGACTCCGACGCTCTGCGCACCGCCATCGGAACGGCCAGCCGGGTCGTGGTCATCGGCGCCGGTTGGATCGGCTCCGAGGTTGCTGCCTCCGCACGTCAGCTGGGTGCCGAGGTCTCGCTCGTGGCCCCCGAAGCCGTCCCTCTGGAGCGGGTCCTCGGGCCGCTTCTTGGCGGCGTCTATCGCGACCTCCATGCAGAACGCGGGGTCGACCTGCACCTGTCCACGCAGATCGAGGCGATCGTCGGAGGCGGCGCAGCAGAAGGAGTCCGGACCACGGACGGCGTGGTCATCGAGGGCGACCTCGTGGTCGTGGGTGTCGGCGTCGCGCCACGTGACGAGCTGGCGCAGTATGCGGGGCTGACCCTCGAGAACGGGATCGTCGTCGATGAGTTCCTGCGCACCAGCGCCCCGGATGTCTTCGCGGCGGGCGACGTTGCTGCGACGTGGAACCCCATGTACAACAAGCGCATTCGCTTGGAGCACTGGGCCAACGCACTCAACCAGGGCCAGACTGCGGGGCGCAACATGCTTGGGCAGGAGGAGGCATACACGAAGCTGCCGTACTTCTACTCCGACCAGTACGACCTGGGCATGGAGTACAACGGCTATGCCTCCGACTGGGATCGGGTGGTGGTGCGTCAAGGCGCGTCCGTGCTGGAGTTCCTTGCCTTCTGGCTCAAGGATGGTCACGTGCTTGCCGGGATGAACGCCAATGTCTGGGACCAGGGCGATGCGATCAAGGCGCTGGTTCGCTCCGACCAGAGAGTCGACGCAGACCGGCTCGCAGATCCCGCTATCCCTCTGGCAGATCTGATCGATCACTCGTGACCGTCACTGGAGCGGCCGGGGCCCGAACACTAGAGCCCCCGGCGCTGGTTCGCTAACGTCTTGCTCGTGGACGTGGTCCGTGAAGGCGCCGGTCGGCCTCGACGCTCGGAGCTTCTGGCGGCGCTCTCCCTTGCCATCGACCTTGGCCTTGGGCAGCCGCAGGAACACATGCTCCGCTCCTGCCTGATCGCGATGGGGCTGGCCGACCTGGTCGGCGCCGACCAGGCGTCGCGCGAGACCGCTTACTACGGGGGGCTTCTCGCGTGGATCGGCTGCCATGCCGACTCCCAGGAGTTTGCCGAGCTGTTCGGCAACGACATCGAGTTCCGCGCGGCATCCTACGAGGTCGACTGGCGCGGTCCGCCGTTCGCGTCGCTGCTACTGCGGTACGTCGGCAGCGGCCGCCCGCCATCGGCCCGCACGGCGAAGCTCGCTTCCTTCGCAGTTCACGCCCGTGCACAGATGAATGAGCTGATCAGCTCGCACTGCCGGTCCGCCGGGAGCCTGGCGGGGCGCCTGGGGCTGCCGGAACCGGTGAGCCGTGGGCTCACGTACACCTTCGAACGCTGGGACGGCAGTGGGCTGCCGACAGGCGCCGCAGGCAACCAGATCCCGCTCGGTATGCGGCTGGTCCACCTCGCCGACGTTGCCGAGGTGCATCTGCGATCGGGGGGCGTGAATGCGGCGGTTGCGATGGCGCGAGCGCGCAGTGGCACACAGTTCGATCCGGACCTGGTCACCGTCTTTTGTGAGCATGCACAGGAGCTTCTGCCCATGGTCGAGGGCGACGTGTGGGAGCAGGCAATCCAGCTGGCCCCGGAGAGCGACAGGGTGCTGACCGACCCCGAGCTGGACGCGATGCTGGAGGCGATGGGCGACTTCGTGGACCTCAAGTCGCCGTGGAGCGTTGGTCACTCCAGGGTCGTGGCCGAGCTCGCTGCCCAGGCTGGCGCGGGTCTGGGCCTGGATGAGCCGAACGTGGCGGCGCTGCGCCGCGCCGGACACGTCCACGATCTGGGGCGGATGGGTGTGCCGAACCGGGTCCTGGGCAAAACCTCGGCCCTGTCGACGGCAGAGGAAGAGCACGTGCGTCTGCACCCGTATCTGACCCAGCGCATCCTGACCCGGGTCGAAGCACTGCGCGGAATCGCCCAGCTCGCTGGCGCGCACCATGAACGGCTCGACGGCTCCGGCTACCCCCGGGGGGCATCAGGTGCGGAGCTGCGGCTACCCGAACGAATCTTGGCTGCCGCCGACGCTTTCCAGTCTCTTCGCGAGTCCTCTCCCCATCGGCCGGAGTATGGACCTGAGGACGCCGCCGCAGCTCTGCGCAAGGAGGTCCGGGACGGACGGCTCGACGGCCCAGCAGTAGAGGCAGTCCTCGTCGCAGGGGGCCACAACAGGCCGGCTCGTGGCTCATGGCCAGCCGGCTTGACCGACCGTGAGGTCGATGTCCTTCGTCTGATCGCCCGTGGTTACTCGGCCGTCCAGGTGGCCGCCGAGCTGCACATCGCCCCCAAGACGGCCCGCAACCACGTGGAGCACATCTACGCAAAGCTCAACACCTCCAACCGGACCGGAGCTGCACTGTTCGCGCTGACGCATGGGCTGGTCGGCGTCACCTGACGCCCTGAGCTGGGCTCACCATCCGGTCCCGCAACAAAGATGAGGCACTTGCCCCATGACGTTGTCGCATTGCTGGCGCCAGCATGTAGGGATCTGCAGTTCGGACGAGGAGGAAAGACGATGACCACTCCACAAGCTGCCGCAGAGCGCGCCGAGCGGCTGACCTCGCCAGGCCCCGGCCCCGGTGAGCGTTTCGCCGGGTATGGCGTGATGGGGCTGCCATTTCGAAGCGGGCACTACCTTGCTCTGCGACGTTGGCCGGCCAACCCGTTCGGTCGGCCCTACCACTCGGTGTGGCACCGGGACCCGGACGGACGGTGGGTCTTCTACGGTGACACGCCTACGGACGCAAGCTGCCCGCGATACTTCGATGCTGCGATCGCGTCCGCGGTCATGGCCGACATCTCGATCAGGTGGGCGGAACCCTACCGGCTCGTCGTCGAGGTTGGCGGCCTGCTGACCTGGAACCTCGAGCTCGGGCGCACGCCAGCGACGACGCTGATGACCAGCGCGGCCCGGTTGATGCCGCGTGCCATGTGGGACAACCGCATGGTTCTCGCCGCGATGGGACGGGCAGCCACTCCGGTACTTCGATCCGGCAGGATCCGGCTCAGCGGAACTGTTCCGAATGGTCAGTGGTTCAAGGCAAGTCCGCGTCAGATCTGGAACGTCGCCGACAGCACGGCGATCCTGGACGGCGTCGACCTCGGGGCGCCCGGTGCGCTCCCCGAACAGGCACGACTCGGCGACTTCTGGCTGCCACAGCGCGGGATCTTCTGGGCCGGCGGAACCACCCTTGAGGAGTTCGACCCGAACCGGCACCGAGCGCCCAGGCCGGCTGCGATGCAGATATCGACCAGGACGTAGTCATGCCCTTTGTCCACGGAGCCGACGAGGACTCGGCGACGGGTCAGCTGGCTGACTTCTTCGCGGCCGACCGGCAGTCATGGGGCTACCTGCCGAACCTCGCCAAGACGTTCGGCATCAGGCCAGCGGTCTATCACGCGTGGCGCCAGCTCAACGGGGCGATCAAAGGGACCATGGACCCACGGCGGTACGAGCTGGTGACGCTGGCCGCGGCGCTCGCTTTGCGCTCGAGCTACTGCGCCCTGGCGCACGGACGCATACTGGCCAACGAGTTCCTCTCCGAGGACGACGTGGTCCGGCTCGTCTCCGACCCCAGGTCAGTGGAGCTCACCCCCGTTGATCGGGCGGTGATCTCGCTCGCCGGGAAGATCGTCCATGGTGCCGCTGACATCGTCGACCAGGACCTTGCCGAGCTGCGCGACTGCGGGCTCAGTGACGAGGAGATCTTCGACGTGATCGTGGCTGCGTCAGCACGATGCTTCTTCAGCAAGACGCTCGACGCGTCCGGGACACTGCCGGACGCGGCGTTCGAGCAGCTTGCTCCGGCGCTGCGTGACGCCCTTACGGTGGGCCGGCCGATCGAAGCCTCCATCGCCCCTGATTAGCCTGATTCAGGTCGACTCAGATCGGCGCCGTAATAGAGTGCCGAGGGTGACCGACTCCACCGCCGCGAACAGCCAGCTCGACCAGATCAAGACCGGATACACCTTCGACGGCCCTGCTCTCGACTTCGGTGCCGCGGTGGCCGATGGCACCGCTCGCCCCGAGGTACCCGTGCGGCTGCCGCTGGCGGTCATGAACCGCCACGGCCTGGTGGCCGGCGCCACCGGGACGGGCAAGACCAAGACCCTCCAGCTCATGGCCGAGCAGCTCTCGGGTCAGGGGGTGCCGGTGTTCCTCGCGGACATCAAGGGCGACCTCTCCGGTATGGCGACCGCTGGGGTCGCCAGCGACAAGGTCAGCGCACGTGCCAAGGACGTTGGTCAGGCTTGGGTTGGCGCCGCCTTCCCGACCGAGTTCCTCTCTCTGGGTGGTCTGGGCAACGGCATACCGATCAGGGCGACCGTCACCTCGTTCGGGCCGACTCTGCTGTCAAAGGTGCTGGGGCTCAACGAGACCCAGGAGTCCAGCCTTGGGCTCGTGTTCCACTTCGCCGACTCCCGCGGCTTGGCTCTGCTCGATATCAAGGACCTGAGGGCAGTCATCTCCTTCCTGACCTCGGACGAGGGCAAGGCAGATCTCAAGGACCTTGGAGGGCTGTCGGCCGCCACCGCTGGTGTCATCCTGCGCAACCTGATCGCGTTCTCCGACCAGGGTGCCGAGGTGTTCTTCGGCGAGCCGGAGTTCGACACCGCTGACCTCATTCGCCTGGCCGCCGACGGCAGGGGGATGATCACCTGCCTTGAGCTGCCCGCCGTCCAGGACCGGCCCAAGCTGTTCTCAACCTTCCTCATGTGGATGCTCGCTGACCTGTTCCACGATCTGCCCGAGGTCGGTGACCTCGACAAGCCAAAGCTGGTGTTCTTCTTCGACGAGGCGCACTTGCTTTTCGATGGCGCGAGCAGGGCGTTCCTGGACGCTATCGAGCAGACCGTGCGGCTGATCCGGTCCAAGGGCGTCGGCATCTTCTTTGTCACCCAGACCCCGAAGGACGTTCCCTCAGGTGTCCTTGGCCAGCTCGGTAACCGGGTGCAGCACGCGCTACGTGCCTTCACCCCCGAGGATGCAAAAGCGCTGAAGGCAACAGTCTCGACCTTCCCCCACAGTGGCTACGACCTTGAGGAGCTGCTCACCCAGCTGGGCACGGGGGAGGCCGTCATCACGGTCCTGTCCGAGCGTGGCGCCCCCACACCGGTTGCCTGGACGAGGATGCGAGCGCCGCAGTCGGCGATGGCGCCCTCCGCGGACTCCGTTGTCCAGCAGGCGATCTCGGCGTCCGTGCTCAAAGGCAAGTATGCCGACATGGTTGACCGCGAATCCGCCTACGAGAAGCTGCGGGCCCGAGTCCAGGCAGCTCCGACCCCAGAGCAGGCGCCCGCGCCGGCTCCGGCTGGCACTGCCGCGCCCGCACCCTCCGCTCGGCAACCAAAGGCACAGGAGTCGGTGGTCGAGCAGGTCGTGGCCTCGACTGCCTTCAGGTCCATGCTTCGTTCGGCCGGCACGGTGCTTGGCCGCGAGATCACGCGGTCGATCTTCGGGACGGCCCGTCGCGGGCGCTGACATGGCGCGGTTGGTGGATGACGAGGGCGAGCCGGTGCCGTTGACGGGCGAGGTCTCACGGATCGTCAGCCTGGTGCCGTCCTTGACGGAAGCGCTGGCATCCAGCTGTCCGCAGAAGCTCCTGGCTGCCACGGACTGGTGCACCCATCCCGCAGACCTCCCCGTCGCCCGGGTTGGTGGCACGAAGAACCCAGATCTGGCGGCGATTGCAGCCCTGGAGCCGGACCTGGTCGTTACCAATGCCGAGGAGAACCGCCGGGTAGACATCGATGCGCTTCGCTCGCGGGGAACCGCGGTGTGGGTCACCGACATCCGCACGGTAGATCAGGCGCTCACGTCCATCGGATCACTTCTGCGCGCTGTGGGTGCAGACGACATCGGGTGGTTGGGGGAGGCCTGGGTGTCGTGGGAGAACCAGCCGACAGTGCTGGGTCACCGGTTGCGGGCCGTGGTGCCGATCTGGCGTCGGCCCTGGATGTATCTGGGCAGGGACACCTACGCCGGGGACGTGCTACGCCGTCTGGGTCTGGACAACGTCCTGGGGGAGCATCCGGACCGTTACCCGAAGCTGTCGCTCGGAGAGCTGCCCGATGTGGACCTGGTCGTGCTACCAGACGAGCCCTACGAGTTCAACGATGCTGATGGTCCGGAGGCATTTCCGGGCCTGCCCTGTGCTCTTGTCAGTGGACGTTTCCTGACCTGGTACGGGCCGGCCATGGTCGAGGCACCGAAGGCACTGCTGTCGTCACTGCGCGCAGCGTTAGCCTGACGAACTGCGAACGACATTCTCCGTCATCAGGATTGGGTGTGCGTCCCGCCAGAATCGACGACCGATTCCGACGTACCACGCTATATAGGCGACGTTGGCGACAATAAACAGTGGTGCTAGCAGGGGCAGTTGACCGAGGAGCGTGAACAGCCCGGCCACGATGGCGATCCAACCGATGGGCCGACTGAAGCCGCGGAGCATGAGCAGGCCGAAACAGGTGAAGGAAACGCTCACCAGTACGAACCCGGTGGTGTTGAAAGTGGTGTCGAGCACGTCCAGAACGTGCCCGGCTGACAGGAGCGCAGGGTCGCCGACACGTGCGCTCTGCATGCCGACCGGAACCACGGCAGTCTGTGCCAGGCGGCCAATGACGCCCAGGAGATCGCCGATGACAGCCGTGCCGCTGGCCACGACGATCAGCACGCGGCCGTACCGACCGAGGGCCGCGTGCAGGGCCGGGATGGTGAACAGGTCGAGCAGGCTGACCAGCACGAGGCCCAGCCCGCCGGCCAGGAACGGCCAGGGGCTCGCGGCGATCGCGGTCATCGTGTCCGCCGTTGATGCCCCGTTCCTGGTGGTCATCGCCATCGCGGTTCCGCCCACGATCAGGGCGCCCAGCGCCAGGAAGGCTGCGCCCCCGGCTACCCGGTACAGCGCGTGGTCATCTCGCCCCGTGGTCGACCCAAGAGCAGCTGACCCGTCCGGACCTGGAACGACGACCCCTTTCCCGGATGCCTTGGTGATCTTGGTCAGGGTCATTGGCTCGCTCTCCTTTTCTAGTAGCAATATATTGATAAGATATAGTGTTACTAGAATCTGTCAAGGAGGGCGTGTGAGCACTCGGACCAAGCCACCGGCGCGCCGCGGCGTAGGCCGCCCGGGCGGCGGAGGGGATGTTCGCGGGGCGATCCTGGCCGCGACCCTTCGCCAGCTGGCGTCCACCGGCAACCCAGATCGGGTCACGATTGCCGCAATCGTCCAGGAGGCCGGATGCACCCCGCCGTCCCTCTATCACTACTGGCCGAACCGCGAGGTGTTGCTCCATGAGGCCAGCGGGCAGGGCTGGGCGCAGTTCAGGGCCAGCCAGTCCGGCGCCGTGGCAGGCGGCCAAGGCCCGGTCGAGCGCCTGCGGCAGCGGGGCCGGGCCTATCTGGACTTCGCGCTGGCCAGACCGACCTTGTTCCGTGTGCTGTTCCTCGAACCCCCTGCGGGTCGCGGAAGTGAGCCGGACGCCGAGAGTGGCAAGGCTCTGAACGACCTGGTCGCCGATGTCACGGAAGCCATGGCGGTCGGCGAGCTGCGTCCCGCCGACCCGTTCGCCACCGCGCTGGCGCTGTGGGGCGCGATACACGGGATAGCTGCGCTCTGGGCCGTCACGCCGGGCCTGCCCGGCGACCTGGCGCACGTCGTCGGGAACCTCGCCCAGGACGCAGTCCTTTCCGGGCTTGCAGCCGAGCCTGCCCCGTCAATGGAGCTTTGAGAACGTGCCGCGCTGCCAGGGACGATGGCTCCCACCGGCACCGGATGACTCGAAGACTGGCCTGGCCAAAGGGCATTGGTCCGTGTCCTGCGTCAGCCCCGCCGCGGAGTCAACTCAGCCACACTGGGTTGTCCAGGAGCTGTTGGCTGGCTGAGAGCCGGCGAGCCTTGATAAGCCCTTACCTGGTTGCGGCCGCCATCCTTCGCCGCGTAGACAGCCCGGTCGGCTCGTTCGATCAGGGCCCGAGGAGTGTCACCGGCCCCAGCCTGGGTCAGCCCGATGCTGGCAGTCTGGCCATTCGGCACGATCTTCAGCAGTCGGGAGGCAACGTCCTGGGCGCGCTGCAGGTCGCAGTCGGGCAAGGCGAGAGCGAACTCCTCCCCGCCCCATCGGGCGACGACATCAGATGGACGGAGCTCCGCCCGGATGGCGGTGACAAAGTCTTTCAGGAGCACGTCACCGGCAAGATGGCCGTTGGCGTCGTTGAAGGCCTTGAAGTGGTCCATGTCGATGATGGCAACGGTGAGCGGGTCCCCGGTGCGGCCGGCGCGAGCCAGCTCTCGGCCAATCTCCTCGTCCCAGCTACGGCGATTTGCGGCCCCGGTGAGAGGGTCCCGACGCGACTGCGCTTCCAGGAGAGCGACAAGGTTGGCACGGTCGATCGCGGCACCGACCTCGGCGGCCAGCAGCTCGACGAGGTACAACGCCTGCGATGGTGCGTGCTGATGCGCTTCGTAGAACCCGACGACGAGCACGGCCATCTTTCGTTGGTTTCGAATCACCGGCTGACACAGGAGGGCGTGAGCCCGGGCCCTCCCACAGAGCAACGCTGAATGGGGGTCGTCCGCAATGTCGGGGACGTAGGTCCTCGTCGCGCTGAGCCAGGTCTTCGCCGTTGCGCAGTTGTGGGTCCTTGGGTCGACCTGCATCCCCAGGTTGACCCCTTCAGTTCCAGCGGTGGCTACCAAGTTCTCGTCGTGCGGCTCAAACAGGACCGCGAACGCCGCCCCGGTCACGAGCTGAGTTGCGGCGCACAGGTCCGGCCGTGGATCGGAGGAGGCGGAGAGGGTTCGGGTGATGGCGCCCAGGGCGGCCACATCGGCGCTCCGGTGGCGAGACTGAGCAACCAGCTTTTGGGTAGCGGAGCCGGCCAACAGCCCGATTGCGACCCAGATGATCGACCCGCGCCAGCCGGCCTCGGGATACAGCGGCGCGCCCACCAGGATCTGTGGGGTGAGAAATGTGAGGGCCGTTGCGGCGATGGCGACTCGGAACTGGGTCCGGCTGCCGTAGATCGCCAGCCATAGGAGGGGCAGCATCACCAGGGGGGAGTAGCCGGAGATCGCGCCACCCATGGATTGACGCAGCATGGCGACCACGACAAAGAAAGTCAGAGGAACGCTCGCCTGCAACCAGGCGGGCAGCCGCGCCCACGGGAGGAGCAGCGCCGACACGATCACGATTGATGTCAGGACACCAGCAGCCAAGAGCATTGACCGGTCTGATGTGCTCGGCGGCAACAGAACCAAGACGAGTGCGATGATCGCGGCTGCAGCGAAAGGTGCGACTCGGGCTGGCACTCCAGGGTCGCTCAGCGGGCGCGACGCCGCGTCCGGCAAGGCGTAGCCACCTTCAAACCCATGGTGCCCGGGTCTGGTCCGAGCGGGGGTTGACGCGTGGTCGCCCGGATCGTCTGGCACCTTCACGTGCTCCAACCCCTACTCGTCGTCTCTTGTGAAACGCGGAAGCTTGGACCGTTGACCGGACCGACCTGTCGGACGAGACAGACCCGCTGACGTCATCATGTCGTCTCTGCGCCGTCCAATGGGGCATTTTGGTCAATCGTGGCCGCTACTGCGGCGCCCAGGGCCGCCAGATCAGAGCCCGATGACCGCTTTCCGAACGGCATCCAGGCTGCGGTCGACGTCTGTCTCGGTCGTCGACCAGTTGCTCACCGAGATCCGGAGCACGCTCTGGTCGTGCCACGTCGAGCCGCTCATCCAGGCCGTACCGTCCGCGAGCAGTCGCCGCACGACCTCTTCGGTGCGCTGATCGGTGCCGAACGTCGCACATACCTGTGTGAACTCGACAGTGTTGAGGACCGATACGCCGTCGATCTCGTCCAGGCCTGTCGCGAAGGCTGAGGCGTGACGGCAGAGACGCTCCACGAGCTCGGCCACCCCGGATCGTCCCAGTGACCGCAGTACCGCCCACACCGGAAAGGCACGCCCGCGCCGCGAGGTCTCGGGCACCTTGTCGAACGGCTCGCCAAGCTCGTCGTGGATCAGGTATGCGCCGTGGTATCCCATCGCGGCGCGCAGGGCTGCAGCGTCGCGCACGATGGCGAGGCCGGTGTCGTAGGGCACGTTCAGCGTCTTGTGTGCGTCGGTGGCCCAGGAGTCGGCTTCCTCGTAACCCGTGACCAGGTGCCGGTATGACGGTGAGGCCGCCGCCCAGAGGCCGAAGGCACCATCGACGTGCACCCAGGCGCCGTGGGCGTGTGCGGCGCCGATCGCGTCGGCGAACGGGTCGAACGCGCCCGAATGCACGTTGCCCGCCTGGAGTACGACGATCGTCGGGCCGTCGTCCCCTGCTGCAAGTGCAGACTGCAGCGCCTCCGTGCGTAGCCGCCCTTGCTCGTCGACCGCGACCGGCTCCGGCAGACCGAGGCCGAGGTAGCGCAGAGACAGGTCGACGGTGTCGTGCCGCTCGGCGCCCACGAGGACACGAACGCGTGGTCCGCCGCCCAGCCCGCGCTGGGCCACGTCCCAGCCGGCCCGCCGCAGGACCGCGTCCCGACCCGCCGCAAGGCCCGTGAAATTTGCCATCGTGCCGCCTGTCACAAACCCGACGGCGCTCTCACCGGGCAGTCCGAGGAGGTCGAGCAGCCATCCGCTGGCGACGTCTTCGACGGCACTGTGAGCTGGGGTCAAGCGACGCAGTCCACTGTTCTGGTCCCATGCGCTGACCAACCAGTCGCTCGCCAGTGCAGCAGGGTGGGTCCCTCCGATCACGAAGCCGAAGAAGCGTCCCGACCCCATGGCAGTGAGGCCAGGGCCGCACGCCTCGGCGAGAAGGTCGACCACCTCCGCCGGGTCGGACCCCTCCTCGGGAAGGGTCGCACCAAGCGACTTCGTCACCTCTTCGATCGAGGCTTGTGGCGGGACCGGTCGATCCTCGAGCGATGACAGCCAGTCGACTGCGTGGCGGTGGGCGCGGTCGAGCGCTGCAGAGTACTCATCCATGCGGTCGAGTCTGCACTGCGAAAGGGCAGTCCCGCCAGACTCATTGTGCGCAGTTCGAAGGCACGACCTCCGGTGGTGGACCGGCTCCCTCGCGGTCCGTCAAAGCGCCCTCAGAGGGAAGGCAGGGCGTAGTAGTCCTCGGTTGTGACCGGTGCGAACCCCAACGACGTGTACAAACCCATTGCATGGTCGTTGTCGATCGCGACCTCCAGGCCGATCCGGCGGATCCCTTCCACCCGCAGCTGTCGACAGACTCGACGCAGCACGTCACGCCCGATGCCGCGACCCTGCCAGAGCGGGTCGATGGCGAAGCCATAGATCCCAGCGGTGTGGTCGGCCACGCGGGTCACGCGCAGGGTGCCGACGGTGGATCCGGAACGTTCGATGAGGAGGGTGCTGGCGACTTCGGTTGCCGCGCGCTCGATCACACCTGAGGGGGGCATTCCGAAAGCGGTCATAAGCAGCTCGGAGATTTCGGGAGAGTCGGCGTGGGTTGCTGCGCGCACTGTGATGCTCGGGTCTGTGGGGCCATCGGTCGGCGGCTCGAGCAGGACCAGTGCGTGCTCGGAGTGCTCCAGCACGGCACCTCGGCCCAGCGCGAAGCTCCGCCCCGGAGTGGACGTGCGCGGGGTTACGAGCAGTGCCTGGCGGTACCCGCGGTCGCGGCAGAGGGGAAGGGCCGCGTCAAGGAGAGCGGTCGCGATACCGCGCCGGCGTGCGGTTGGAAGAACCATGCCGGCAAGCTCAACGGTCGGCGGCGCGAAGGCGTACAGACCGAGAAAACCAAGCAGCCGCTCGCCCTCCCACCAGAGGATGTCTCCGACATCACTGTCGGTACGGGCATTGAGCACGCCCCACTCCAGCTTGAGGCGTCCGCCATCGACCTCAACGGTGTGCGCCTCCAGCTCTGCTATGGCTCGCAGCTCACGAGGGGACAGGGTGCGAGCGATCTTCAGCACGACCCCATCCCACCACGGCGGTCAGACGTTTTTTTGCGTCCCAGCCGTGCCGCGACGCCCGGTTCTCGATGCCGTCCGGGGGCTCAGCGTGCCGTGGGGGCCCCGGAGCGGAACTCGGCCCGGGCCATCTGCAGTCTGTCCATGAAGGACGTGCCGTGCTCGCCGTTGCGGGCCGCCAGATCGGGGACACGGGACATGGCGTCGTGCATCCGTGTCACCTCCTGCTCGTCCATGATCTCGCGGAGCCTGGGCAGCTCCTCGTGCTCCTCGGCTTCGGCGTGGGCAATGACCGCTCGGCGGAACTTCTCGAAGCTGTCCGCGAACTCCCGTGAGTCGGTGTCGAGCGTCTCGAGCACCGTGATCGCCTCACCTGCTTGGTTCTCCTCCTCGATCCGCTGGTCGACAACGGTGGTATCGCCGTCGATCTCCTCCTTGGCCGGGGTATGGATGCACTCTTCCTCGGCCGCCTCATGTGCTGCCAGGAAGCGGCAGAGCTCGCCGAATGCGGTTGCCCGGTCGTCGCCGGTACGGGTCACCACGCTCTCCATCATGGTCTTGATGTGTTGGTGCTGGTCCGTCAGCGTGGAGGTGAGCTCTTCTACAGAGGTCGTCACGACGCGACTCCTTCCTTGACGTGGTACGCAATTTCTTGCTCACTACCCGCATGGCTCCGCGCCCAAACGGCAGGCGGCGTCGGAGATCCGCGCCGATCAGCTAGAGGCAACCTGGTCGAGGCTTCCGGTGAGCACCACGCGCTCCGCCACGTCCCGCAGGCTTCGATTGCTCTTGTTGCTGGCCGCGCGCAACATGGCGAAGGCCGCTTCGCTGGTCAGCTTGCGCTGGGCCATCAGGATGCCGATGGCCGCTCCGATCTCGCGGTTGCTGCTCAGCGCTCGCTCGAGGTTGGCCGACCGGTTCTCAGCCTCCGCCAGGGCGAAGTTGCGCAGGCAGGCCAGCTCGTGGTGGACAGCCAGCCTTGCCAGCAGCTCCGCAGGCTCGAAGGGCTTGACCATGTAGTCGTCTGCACCAGCCCGAAGTCCTGTCGCCGCCGAGTCGGTGCCAGCGCGCGCAGTCAACAGGATGATCGGCGTACGGCTCAGCTCGGGGTTGGCGCGCATCGCGCGAACCAGGGCAAGCCCGTCCATGCCGGGCAGCATGACATCGGACAACACCAGATCCGGCATCGAGGTCAGGGCCAAGGCGCTCTCCGCATCCAAGGCCTCCGTGACCTTCCAGCCGTCATCCCGAAGGAGCCTGACGAGGTAGCGGCGAAGGTCGTCGTTGTCCTCCACCACAAGGATGTGCCGCTCCTCGGACGGGCTAGAGCTGAAGCCATCGGCGACTGCGTCCTCGGAGCTCACTGCGAGGCCTGGTAGATCGCTCAGGACCTGTCCCCGAAGCCGGTCGCTCATTCGTCTCGGTGCCACGCCGGTGGCCACGGTGGAGCTGAGAGGCAGGGAGACCGTGAAGGTGCTCCCCTGCCCGGGCACGCTCTTCACGTCCACGCGGCCGTTGTGGGCGCTGACGAGGTCTGCGACCAGTGCGAGCCCGATCCCGGCCCCCGGACCGGTCCGAGAGGTTGCGCTGGCAACTTGGTGGAACCGTTCGAATACCCGGTCCAGCTCATGGCTTTCGATGCCGATGCCAGTGTCCGATACCGCCAGGGCGGCCTCTTTGCCACTGACCCTGAGCCGGACGTCAATGCTGCCCTCCTTCGTGAACTTGAAGGCGTTGGACAGCAGGTTGAGCACGATCCTGGACCACATCTCCGGGTCGATGTCGACGCTGGCTGAGGGCGGCACGTCGATGCTCAGGCTCAGACCGGCCAGCTCAACAGCCGACCTGAACATGCTGGAGCAGTCCTGCGTCAGCTGTGCGATATCCGTGGGTTCACGATGGGCAACGAGGGCGCCGCCCTCTGCCTGGGCGAAGGTCAGCAGGGCGTCCACAAGCCGATCGAGGTGCAATGCCGCCCGCCGCGCGGCGTCGATCGCCTCTGCGTCAGGGCTTGCGCCATCGGAGGAGGAGTCGGCAAGCGACCCGCCAAGCGCTCCCAGCACCAAGGTCAGTGGGGTGCGGAACTCGTGGCTGACGTTGTGGAAGAACTTGGTCTTTGACTCATGGAGCTGAGCGAGCATCTCGGCTCGACGGAGCTGCTGCTCATGGGCGCGCGAGTCGCTGAGCAGCGTCGAGACCTGGCGCGCGACGAGGCCGAAAAAGCTTCGGTAGACAGCATCGACCCCCCGGTAGGGGTTGACGCCCATCATGAGAACACCGACGGGATCGGCATCGCCGCTGATGGTCAACGGCATGAGCATTGCCAGGGTGGGCACCGCATGACCCAGCGGGCTGGCAGAAACGTCCCCGGGTCTGGCAAGTGCTCGTAGGTCGAACATCTGGCTGCTGCCGGTTCTGGCCACGCGCGCGATCGCCATCGAGGCTGAGCGGGGCACGGTCAGCGGGCACGCTTCCGTGCCGCTCACCAGCCCATACGCATCGGCGAGCTGGAGCTCATCTCCATCCAGCAGGTAGCACGCGGCAAATGGCATCGCCGGACGGTTACCAGCCATGACCTCCAGCGCGGCTCGAGCTCCTTCCTTGAGCGAGGTGAGCTCAGCACGAGACATGGTGCCCAGCTCGTAGACCGTCGCCAGGCGACGCTCTCCCACAACTCGTGCAGTCACATCGCTGGTTGCCACGAGGATTCCGAGCACTTCGTTGGTGGCGTTGACGATCGGGCTGTAGGAGAAGGTCCAGTAGGTTTCCTCGAGGTAGCCGTGCCTCCTCAGGAACAGCAAGAAGTCCTTCGAGAGGGTCGCTCCCTCACCGGCCATCACGTCCGCGGCGAGCGGTCCGACATCCGCCCAGGCCTCGGGCCAGCAGTGGACTGCCCGCTGTCCCAACGCCACGGGGTGTTTGTCGCCCAGAAGGGGAATCATGGCGTCGTTGTACAGCTGGATCAGGTCAGGGCCCCACCAGATCAACATCGGCAACCTGGAGGAGAGGACCGTTCTCACGGCTGACAGGAGCTCAGTCGGCCACCCGGACACTGGCCCCAGCGAGGTGGACGACCAGTCTCGTGATCGCAGATGCGAAAGTGTGTCGCCCGGGCCGGAGAACAGGGACTGCGCCGCAAGATCGGTCGAATCGGTCATTGCTTCGCCGCCGCCGGTAGCAACGCCGGGTCGCCGGCGGCCCACTCGAACGGGTCCGGACCAAGAACCTTCAGCTGCTCCACCTGCATTGCGCTCCAGCACGACAACGGGTCCACTCCGCCGCCCTGGTCGACGAACACAGCCCAAGGCACCCACCAGGCTTCATCGACCTCTGTGGGATCCACGGTCAGCGCGAAATCGGCTGTGGTTGCTCGGTATACAGGACAGAGCTCGTTCTCAACAGTCCCGTCAGCAGCCGTGGCCCTGTATCGGAACGTGGGCAGAATGAGGTCCAGCTGCGTCGGCGTGACTCCTAGCTCCTCTCGGAGCCGGCGCAGAACGGCGGGGCGCATGCCCTCACCGGGGGCGGGGTGACCGCAGCAGCTGTTCGTTCGCACCCCGGGAAACGTCTGCTTGTCGAGAGCCCGGCGGGTCACCAGCACTCTGCCGTCAGGGTCGAACACGTAGCAGGAGAAGGCAAGGTGAAGGGGGGTGTCACGGTGGTGCACCGTCGGCTTGGGTGCCATCCCTGCGGCGGAACCGTCCGGGTGGCACAGGACCACCCACTCTTCGAAACCGATCATGTCAGTGCGCCAGCTGTTGCACGGCCGCACCAAACACCCGCGGGAGCCTGGCGGCAAGAGGGACGATGTTTGGGGCCAGCAGCCGCTGGCGCCGGGCCCAGAGCAACGACGAGGTGATCGTGCGGTAGCGCCGCGATGCTGCGAGCCAGCGAGCTTCGTAGGCGCCCGGGTCGTCAGCGGTGACGCAGTCGACCAGCGCACGAGCACAGGCCAGGGCGACGGCGATCCCCTCACCGGTGAGCGCATCGACGTATCCCGCGGCGTCCCCGACCAGCAGTACCCGTCCCACAACACGGGTCGATGCCCTCTGCCGAAGTGGCCCGGCGCCCAGAACTGACGTGACAGCCGCCTGGGGCAGGTGCTCGCACAGTGCGGGGAAGTCGGCCAGCTGCTCGGAGAACGGTGCGCGGACGCTCGAAAGGATGGCTACACCGACCAGCTCGGGGCCGACCGGTGTCACGTAGGCCTCGGAGCGCGGCCCCCAGTGCACCTCGACCAGATCGGTCCAGGGGGCCACGGCGAAATGCTGTCGGGTGCCCCATCGCGGTGGGGTCCTGGAAGTGGAAGCCTGCCCAAGACCGAGCTGGCGGCGGATGGGGGAGTGAAGCCCGTCGGCCACGGCCAGGTACCGGGCCCTCCGGCCGTCGACGCTGACGCCGTCGGCGTCCGCCTGCACCTCCGCTGCTCGCGACGCGACAACCTCGACCCCCGCGCTACGAGCAGCGTCGAGCATGGCGCCTTGGAGCGTGGTGCGGCGCACCCCGAGGCCAGGTCCGTGCCGGAAGGCAGCGTCGACGGTGCGATGGCCGTCGGTGTAGCGGATCCCGCAGATCGCCTGTCCTTGCGGAGCCACCCCGAGCTCGCGCAGCGCCCGGACGGCTCCGGGCATCAGGCCCTCACCGCACGCTTTGTCGATGGGGCTGGGCCGGGCGTCGAGCACCACCGTGCGCAACCCCGCCCGAGCAGCGAACAGCGCGGTGCCCAGCCCGGCCGGGCCTGCTCCGGCAACGATGAGGTCGGCGTCGATCACTGGGGCAACTTCGTCGAAGAGGGCGGGGTCTGGGCCAAAGCCTTTGCCAGTGCAAGGTTCTCGGCCGAGATCCGGACCCGCAGCAGGCCCGCGTTGACCACCGTGAAAACGAGCGCAGTAATCCATGCCGTGTGAACAAGCGGCAGGGCGATTCCCTCCACCACGACTGCCACATAGTTCGGATGACGCATCCAGCGGTACGGCCCTCGGTCAACGAGTGGCAGTCCGGGCACCACGACTATCCGGGTGTTCCACCGCGGGCCGAGGACTGTGATGCACCACCAGCGCAGAGCCTGGGCCAGGAGGACCAGGGCGAACATCGGCCAGCCAAGCGCCGGGATGAACGGCCGGTGGCCCGCTTCGACCAGGCAGGCGACCAGGAGTCCGGTGTGCAGGAAGACCATGAACGGGTAGTGCCCGAAGCCGTATTCGCGACCACCGTGTGTCCTTGCCCACGTCAGGTTGCGCTTCGACACGACAAGCTCGAGAAGACGTTCCGCGGCGACGGCGAGGATCAGCGCAACATACAAGGACATCAGCTGTTCACCACTGAAGCAGGACAAGCTCGGAGCAGAAGCCGGGACCCATGGCCATGAGCATCCCGGGAGTCCCTGCGGTGAGGGTGCGCTTGTCGAGGGTGTCGCGCAGCACGTGCAGAACCGAGGACGACGAGAGGTTGCCGATCAGGTCGAGCGAGCGCCACGTGAGCTCCAGCGGGTCACTGTCAAGGCCCAGCTCGGCCTCGATGGCCTCGATGACCTTGGGTCCACCCGGGTGGGAGACCCAGGCTGCGATGTCTGCGATCTCCAGGGAGTGGGCGGCCAGAAACGAGCGAATGTCCTTGCCGACATACTGCTGGACGATCGCAGGCACCCGGCCGTCGAGCACGATCTTGAGCCCGCCATCGCTGACGTCCCAGCCCATGATGCGCTCGCTGTCCGGGTAGAGGTGGCTGCGGGAGTCGAGCACCTGAGGTCCTGGTTCCGGTCTGCTCGCACCGACCGCCACCACCGCGGCCGCGCCGTCGCCGAACAGCCCGCTCGCGACCAGGTTGGCCACCGAGCGGTCGTCCCGCTGAACCGTCAGCGAGCAGAGCTCGACGGAGAGCAGGGCCCCGACTTCGGTCGGGTGGCCGATGAGGTAGTCGTGGAGGCGGGCGATCCCCGCGGCGCCTGCCACGCAGCCCAGCCCGAACAGAGGCACCCGCTTCACGTCTGGGCGAAGTCCGACGATCTGGGCGATGCGAGCCTCGATCGAGGGGACGGCGATACCGGTAATGGTGGTGGAGATGACGATGTCGACCTCGGCCGGGCCAATGCCGGCCCGCTGCAGTGCGCCCGTCAAGGCGTCAGCTCCCAGCCGGACCGCATGTTCGATGAACAGGTCGTTCGACTCGCCGAAGCCGCTGAGCGTTCCGTACTGCTCCAGAGGCAGAACGAGGTGCCGGCTGCTGACCCGGGCGTTGGCATGCAACCGCTTCAGGAGCGCTCGGTTGCCGTCGGGCCCCAGACACACGTCGCCGAAGGCCGAGGTCAGCTCGGCCTGCGTATAGCGACGCGGCGGTACAACGGCGTGTACGCCGGCCAAGGTGGTCACCTGATCAACCTTAGGGAAAGAAAGCCGGGTCAGCCCGAACTTTGGACCTTCTCGCTCTAGCATCGCGTCATGTCGTCTTCCGGGCTGGTCAGAGGGCTGGCCCTGTCGTGTCATCCGCTTCCATCGGTGGCCGTCACCTTGTTGAGTGCCGGGCTCGCCGCGTTGGCCTCACTTCCCGTCGGCCGCGGGGTTCTCGTGACGGCGGCGGTCTTCACCGGCCAGCTGTCGATCGGCTGGTCCAACGACTACCTTGATGCGGAACGGGACCGGGCCGTGCGACGGCCGGACAAACCCGTCGCGGCGGGGGCTGTGTCCGCGCGCGCCGCCGGAGCCGCCGCACTCGTCGCACTCATCCTCACGGCTGCTTTGTCAGCAGCACTTGGGTGGCCGGGCGGGGCAGCCGCACTGGTCGTTGTTGTGTGTGGCTGGCTCTACAACCTGGGTCTGAAGGCAACCTTCCTTTCCTGGCTTCCCTACGCGGTGGCCTTCGGCCTGCTTCCGGCCGTAGCGACCCTGTCTGCTTCGCCGCCACGTTGGCCGGCAGCCTGGGCGTTCGCCGCCGGTGCCTTGCTGGGCGTCGCCGCCCATCTGGCCAACGTTCTTCCCGACCTTCGCGAAGACGTGGCCACCGGGGTGCGGGGACTTCCCCATCGCCTGGGGGCGAGGTCCAGCTCGCTGACCGCTGCGGCAATCCTGCTGGCGGCGTCGGCCGCGATCCTCTTCGGTCCGGGCGGCCAGCCCGGCGGGTGGCAGATTG
>JBDTOA010000002.1:0-30252 GCA_039933475.1 Dermatophilaceae bacterium | reverse complement strand
ACCGCAGAATCCCTAGGTTTGGCTGCTGGCCGACCGCAGAATCCCTAGGTTTGGCTGCTGGCCGACCGCAGAATCCCTAGGTTTGGCAGTCAGTCCTCCGCGACCGTTCCCCGTTTTCGAGATACTCCTGGTGCAGCGGTCTTGGGACTCAGCGACAATCAGTTTCCCCACGTGTCGGGCCAGAAGGAGATGACAGAAGCGCATGCACTATGTCGTCAGCGATCTGCACGGGCACCTACGCCCTCTGGTCGACGCCCTTCAGCAAGCGAGCCTCATAGACGCCGAGGAAGCATGGTCCGGGGGCGCGGCGCGGCTCACCTTCCTGGGGGACTACTTCGACCGTGGCCCCGATGGAATCGCCGTGGTCGACCTCATCCGCCGGTTGCAGACCGAGGCCAGCGTCTCAGGTGGCCGGGTCGAGGCGTTGATCGGCAACCACGAGATCCTCGCCCTCGGCACGAGCCGTTTCGGTGACGAACGCGTGCCGTCAGAGCTAGGGGGCCGGAGCAGCTTCGGACGCAGCTGGGCGATGAACGGCGGTCGGCTCAGCGACCAGCAGCGACTGACGGACGAGCACATCGCCTGGCTGAAGGGTCTGGACTGCATAGCCCTTGCCGGTCCGGACCTGTTGCTCCATGCCGACACGACCGCCTACCTCCGTTGGGGCGACACGCCCGAACAGATCAACAACGCGGTCCGCGAGGTTCTGGCCGGCGATGACCTCGGGGAGTGGTGGAACTGTTTCGCCCGCCTGACGACCCGCTATGCGTTCGCCGCTGCCGACGGTGAGCAGGTGGCTGCCGGTTTGCTCGAGCGACTGGGCGGCGAACGCATCGTGCACGGACACAGCGTCATCTCGACGATCATCGGCCTGGCCTCCAGCGAGGTGACCGGACCGCTGTCCTACGCGGGCGGGCGGGCCCTGGCCATCGACGGCGGCATCTACGACGGAGGCCCCTGTCTGGTGGTCCCGCTGAGCCCAGATGGGTCGACTCATTGAGAACATCGGCGAACATGGGCAGATGCGAGTCCTGATCGCCCCCGACTGCTTCTCCGGCACCCTCACCGCCGGTCAGGCGGCCGAGGCGATGGCCGAGGGGTGGGCAGCTGGCGCGCCACATGACGTGCTCAGCCTCCTTCCCCTCAGCGATGGTGGCCCCGGGTTTCTGGATGTCCTCTCCGGCGCGCTCGGTGGCGTCAGCGTTCTCGTCATGGTCGCGGACCCGTTCCGGCGGCCCACCCCCGCCTCGATCCTGATGCATGACAGCGGCGGGTTGCGGACGGCATACATCGAGTCCGCCCAGGCCTGCGGTCTTCACCTCCTCGCGGACGACGAGCGCAACCCGATGGTGACCAGCACGTATGGCGTCGGGCAGCTGATCGAGGCCGCCGTGGCCGAAGGCGCCACGAGAGTGGTGGTTGGGCTCGGCGGCAGCGGGACCAACGACGCCGGGGCCGGCATGCTGGCAGCTCTTGGAGTGGGGCGCCCGGACTCGCTGGCCGCAGGTGGCGCCAAGCTCGGGGACCTCCCCGCTGATGCCCTCGGCGGGCTCCAGCGGGTACGTGAACGGCTGCACGGGGTCGATCTCGTGCTCGCCTCCGACGTCGACTCACCGCTGCTGGGTCTTCAGGGCGCCAGTGCGGTGTTTGCCCCCCAGAAGGGCGCAACACCCGAGATGGCCCAAGAGCTCGAGTCCGCGCTCGGGCACTTCAGCGAGGTGGCCCGCATGACCCTTCCCATGGGGCCGGACCTGCTCACCGGCCGGGAGCTGCGGCTCGATCGGATGCCGGGAGCCGGGGCAGCGGGCGGCCTGGGGTATGGCCTGCTCCTGCTTGGTGCTCGTCGGGTCAGCGGGGTGGAAGCCGTGCTCGAGGCAGTTGCCTTCGATGCTCTCGCGCAGGCCAACGACCTTGTCGTCACCGGTGAGGGCACCTTCGACTGGCAGAGTCTGAGCGGCAAGGTCGTGGCGGGCGTGGCCGCAGCCGCACTGGCAAGGGCCAAGCCGACAGTGGTCATCGCGGGTCAGGTGCTCGTGGGTCGTCGCGACACGATGGCACTCGGCATCAGCGGGACCTACGCCGTCGCCGAGAACCCGATGCAGCTCGCAGCCGCCCTCGCCGACCCCGCAGGCACCCTCAGCGCCAGGACGCGAAGAGTGGCAACCACCTGGTCCCCTCGCCGAACCTGACGACGTACGCTTGTGATGTTGGGAACACATTCCGGCGCCCGCGGGTTGGCAACGTTGCACCGCCTGTCCCGCGAACATCGACATGTTCGACTTTCAGATGCTCGACCAACCAGATGAAGGATTCACCACATGAGTGTTCAGGACGACACCCAGGCCCGCATCTCGCACGCAGTTGCCGAGGAGGCGGCGGTCGGTAAGCCTGCCCATGGCGTGCTGCTTACCGACGTTGCGGCGGCCAAGGTCACCAGCCTGCTCGAGCAGGAGGGTCGTGACGACCTTCGCCTTCGCGTGGGCGTTCAGCCCGGCGGTTGCTCCGGCTTGGTCTACCAGCTCTACTTCGACGAGCGCACCCTGGACGGCGACCTGGTCGTCGACTTCGGCGGTGTCGAGGTCGTCATCGACCGGATGAGCGCCCCTTACCTCGACGGCGCGACGATCAACTTCGCCGACACCATCGAGAAGCAGGGCTTCACCATCGACAACCCGAACGCGGGCAGCTCGTGCGCCTGCGGCGACTCGTTCAGCTGAGCTGAAGAAGCGCTTCACCAAAGCTGACTGTGGCCGGCAGTACCCGTCTTCAACGGGTGCTGCCGGCCACAGCACGTTCGGTCGGGTCTGCCTGACTATGACCCGTATGCCGCCAGCCCGTCGACCAGGGCGGTGGCATCGTCCGGGATGTCGATCTGGCCGAAGGCGGATGCGACCCACGGCCGCGGCAGGGTGATGTCGACCCGGACCTCGCGGCTGTCCTGCGCCAGCTCGGCGAGGCTGCCCTCATCGATACCGTCGCGAGGGCCAGGGAAGTACGTTGTCGTCGGCATGCGCCCTACGGTAGTTCGGGCTTTGGCCAAGGGGAATCGATACCAGTGGGTAACACTGACCAGTAACCTGCCTCTCCTTGCGCCGAAACCACCGTTCGGCGGCCGTATCGATGCCGATTCGGTGGTTTCGGGGCAACAAGAGGGTTTCCCGAGCTCACGCGGTAAGTTGCCCGGGTGCATATTGCTGTGACCGGATCCATCGCCACCGACCATCTGATGACCTACAAGGGCCGGTTCGCCGACTCCCTGGTCGTCGACCAGCTCGACAAGATCGCGTTGTCGTTCCTGGTGGAGGACCTTGAGATCCACCGGGGTGGTGTTGCCGCCAACATCGCGTTCGGCATGGCAAACCTCGGGCAGCGACCAGTTCTGGTGGGGGCGGCTGGCGAGGACTTCACGGAGTACCGGTCCTGGCTGGAGCGCCACGGCGTCGACTGCGACTCCGTGCGTATCTCCGAGACCCGGCACACGGCCCGCTTCGTCTGCACCACCGATGACCACATGGCGCAGATCGCCACGTTCTACGCCGGCGCCATGAGCGAGGCCCGTGAGATCGAGCTGGGTCCGGTTGCCACTCGCGTCGGGGGGCTGGACCTGGTGGTCATCAGCTCCAACGACCCCGAGGCCATGCTGCGCCATACCGAGGAGTGCCGGACGCGCAGCATCGCCTTCGCAGCCGACCCGTCCCAGCAGCTGGCCTTCATGGACGGGGAGTCGATCCGTGAGCTGATCGACGGAGCGACCTACCTGTTCACCAACGAGTACGAGGCAGCGCTGACCGAGCAGAAGACTGGTTGGAGCAGCGACGAGATTGCCAAGCGCGTCCAGACCCGCGTCATCACCAAGGGCAAGCACGGGGCGGTGATCACCTCCAGCGGCGAGGCGCCGATCGAGGTCCTTGTGGCTGCCGAGCTCCGCAAAGCGGACCCGACGGGGGTGGGCGACGCCTTCCGGGCGGGGTTCCTCAGCGGACTGTCCTGGGGGCTGGATCACGAGCGATCGGCGCAAGCCGGCTCGATGCTGGCGACCTACGTGGTGGAGACCGTCGGCACCCAGGAGTACGAGCTGCGTCGCGGGCATTTTCTCGACCGGTTCGCCCAGGCATACGGCGCGGCGGCGAGCGAGGAGATAGCGCCTCACCTCATCTGCCCTCGTCCCTGACCCCGTTGGCCTGATCCGTATGCCTATCGAGCCGGCGTCCTCACGTTGGCAGCTGGACCTCGACCGCGCAAAGCCAAAGGACGACCTGGTAGGGGTCGGCGCCGACCTCGAGCCGGGTACCCTCCTGATGGCCTATCGCTCGGGTTTGTTCCCGATGGGGGTGGGCGAAGACGGCGGCCTGCCGAACGGATGGTGGTCCCCGGACCCGCGGGGCGTGCTCCTGCCCGGACATCTCAAGGTCAGTCGGTCATTGCGAAAGTCACTGCGTCACTTCGACATTCGAGTCGACACCGCCTTCGCAGAGGTCATGGCGGCCTGTGGTGACCCGTCACGCGAAGGCCGCTGGATCACGCCCGCGATCACCGCGGCCTACACCCGTCTGCATGAGCTCGGATGGGCCCACTCCGTGGAGGCGTGGCGCGATGGGGAGCTCGCCGGTGGCCTCTACGGTCTGGCGATCGGTGGGCTGTTCGCGGGGGAGTCGATGTTCCATCATGCGACCGACGCGTCAAAGTGTGCGCTCGTCGGCCTGTGCGACCTGGTATTCGCTGATGGCGAACCCCGGCGGCTCATCGACGTCCAGTGGGTCACCCCGCATCTGGCGAGCCTTGGGGTCACCGGGATCAGGCGCAGCGAGTACGTCGCCCGACTTCAACGCGCTCTGCTGGTTCAGGCGCCGGAGGCCTTCGGCAGCTGAGGGCGAACAGCCACGACGAACCGCGTGTATGCCGGGTGCTGGGGCAGCGGGCCATCCGTCACCTCCGGCTCGGTCACGTCTGTCACCGCGCGCAGCTCTTGGTCTCGCATTCGGCACCAGGCAGGAATGTCATGGCGGGCTGCCGGGTCGGTCGACAAGAGGACGATCACGGTTCCGGCTGCTGCGTCCCGGGCGGCCTCGGCAAGTCGGATCACGGGCAGTGGGCATCGCAGCCCTCGGGCGTCGACCTCTAGCTCGGTCACAGGCCTGATGCCCCCAGATGCGCCCGAACGGCCGCCACTGCAGCCGGCAGCTCAACAATGAACCGGTTGATCCCGGAGTCAAGATCCGGGGCGGATGCGTTCAACGGCAGGGTAACTCGAACGTTTCCGTGAGTGAGCACTCCCATCGCGGCCAGGACATGGCTCGGCACGAGGGTGCTCGACGTGCAGGCCGAACCGGACCCGACGGCGAAGCCCCGACGGTCCAGCTCGGTCGAGAGGGCCTCGCCGTCGACGTACAGCAGGGAGAATGTCAGGACATGGGGGAGGCAGTCTTCGGCATCACCAACGACGTCCACGTCACGGAGCTCACTGACAGCTGCACGAAGTCGCCGGACCAAGGACGCGGACTGGGACGCCTCGTCTGCGCGGGTTGCCGCGGTCTGACGCCAGGCCTCCGCGGCAGCCAGGGCGATCGGGACCACCGGCTCAACGTCAGTGCGCCCGTGCTCAATCTCGCTGAGCGGTCCGGGCAGCTGCCAACGGACGCGCTCGGGGACCACGAGCACACCATGCCCCGGCGGGCCACCCCACGAGCGAGCGTCACCGGCCATCACATCGAAATGCGTTGGCACCGGGTCACGCCCAAGGGAAGCCATCGCGTCCACGAACATCGGAACGGCTCTTGTCCGGCACAGCTCCTGCGCCTGCTCGAGAGGCTGGCGCGTGCCGACCTCGGCATTCGCGGACTGAACCGCAGCGGCGACGGTGCCCGGGATCGCGATGGCCTGCCCCAGCTCCTGAAGCTCCACGCGTCCGAGCCGGTTCACGGGAACCTCTGCAAATAACGAAGGGTCTTGCCCCTGAGCGGCGCGGTATCGCCCGGTAGTGAGGATCGCAGAGTGCTCCACGGAGGTGGCGACGACGCGGGCGCCGCGGCGACGGGCGGCATACCGCAGCCCCTCCAGCCCAGCCCGCACCGCGGCGGGACCTCCAGGGAGGAACGAGACCTCGGGCGGGCGTGCGCCCAAGCCCTCAGCGATCACCTCGCGGGCCTGGTCGAGCAGGGCCCGCGCGGTCCGGCCTTCGGCATACAACCGTCGCGGATCGGCCCATCCGGCGTCCAAGGCAGCCATCAGGGTCTCTCTGGCGGCCGGCAGCATGGGTGCGCTCGCCGCATCGAGCAGAACGCGGTGTCGTCCCGTCGTTGGATCGGGCTCGGAAGGGTTCGCCACGACCCGACGTTATCCCTTCCCAGGGCGCAAGTCTGGGATAGCATTTCTGGCGTCGGCTGGTCCTCATTACTGGAAGGTGCGCACCTTGCCTCGGCACGATCACACTTCCGTCCGCATGAGCAGGCGGGGACTGACCGTCACCATCGTTGCCCTGGTCAGCGCCCTTGCTCTGAGCGGATGCAGCGGGGCGTTCTCGCGGGGTCTGCTTCCCCACGGCGTCACGGACCAGAGCAACCTGATCACCAGTATGTGGACGGGCTCCTGGATAGCCGCTCTGGCTATGGGCGTTCTGGTCTGGGGACTGATCTTCTGGTGCATCGTGGCCTACCGCCGGGCGAAGAACGACGTCGGACTGCCCGAGCAGCTCCAGTACAACGTCCCGATCGAGATCCTCTACACAGTTGTCCCCCTGCTCATGATTGCCGTCCTCTTCTTCTACACCCAGCGCGACACCACCGCGGTGCTGGACACGTCCAAGTCGCCCGACCTGACAGTCAATGTGGTTGGCAAGCAGTGGAGCTGGGACTTCAACTACATCGAGGCCGGCACGTTCGAGTCAGGCACCCAGGCGGAGCTGACCGGTAAGCCCGGCGTTGCCGCAACCTTGCCCGCGCTGTACCTCCCGGTGAACAAGCGGGTCGAGTTCGTCCTCACCTCCCGCGACGTCATCCACTCCTTCTGGGTGCCTCAGTTCCTGATGAAGATGGACATCCTTCCCGGCAAGGTCAACAAGTTCCAGATCGTGCCAACCGAGATCGGCGTGTTCCAGGGGAAGTGTGCCGAGCTGTGCGGCACCTACCACTCGCAGATGCTCTTCCAGGTCAAGGTCGTGTCCCAGGCCGACTATGACGCCCACATGTTCGCGCTCAAGGCCCAGGGCAACATCGGCATGCTCGACAACAGCCTGAGCCGCGTGGGGATCGAACCAGGCGACCAGCAGTACCTGCCCAAGGCCGGAGGCAACTGATGTCCACGGTGAGCGTGAGTCCCGTCCGCGAAGCCCCCCCATCGCCGGTCCGTCGGCGTTCCAGGGGGCAGACGGTGGTCCGTTGGGTCACCACGACCGACCACAAGGTGATCGGAAACCTCTACTTCATCACCTCGTTCGTCTTCTTCATGCTCGGTGGGCTGCTCGCGCTGCTGATCCGGGCCGAGCTCTACCAGCCGGGCCTTCAGATCGTGGACAACCCCGAGCAGTACAACCAGCTCTTCACCATGCACGGCACGATCATGTTGCTGTTGTTCGCCACGCCACTGTTTGCCGGGTTCGCGAACGCCCTTATGCCGATCCAGATCGGCGCGCCCGATGTGGCGTTCCCGCGGCTGAACATGCTCGCCTACTGGCTGTACCTCTTCGGCGGGCTGATCGCCGTCAGCGGGTTCCTCACCCCCGGTGGCGCGGCTTCCTTCGGCTGGACCGCCTACGCACCGCTCTCGGACGTCACGACCAGCCCGGGTCTGGGCGGTGACCTCTGGGTCTTCGGCCTGGCTATGGGTGGCTTCGCGACAATCCTGGGTGCGGTCAACTTCATCACCACGATCATCTGCCTGCGTGCTCCCGGCATGACCATGTTCCGGATGCCGCTGTTCACCTGGACCATCCTGGTCACCTCGATCATGATTCTGATGGCCTTCCCTGTGCTGGCCTCCGCCTTGCTGGCACTTGGCGCCGACCGCAGACTCGGGGCGCACATCTTCGACCCGACCAACAGCGGAGCCATGCTCTGGCAACACCTGTTCTGGTTCTTCGGGCACCCCGAGGTCTACATCATCGCGCTGCCTTTCTTCGGCATCATCAGCGAGATCCTGCCCGTCTTCTCCCGCAAGCCGTTGTTCGGCTACAAGAGCATGATCTTCGCGATCATCGCCATCGCCGCCCTCTCGGTGAGCGTCTGGGCGCACCACATGTATGCGACCGGTCAGGTGCTCCTGCCGTTCTTCGCCATCATGACGATGCTCATCGCTGTGCCCACCGGCGTGAAGTTCTTCAACTGGATAGGCACGATGTGGGGCGGGTCGCTCTCGTTCGAGACCCCGATGCTCTGGGCGCTGGGTTTTCTGGTGACCTTCCTGTTCGGGGGTCTGACCGGGGTCATCCTGTCCAGCCCGGTGCTGGACTTCCACGTGACCGACACGTACTTCGTGGTCGCCCACTTCCACTACGTGGTGTTCGGCACCGTGGTGTTCGCGATGTTTGCCGGCTTCTACTTCTGGTGGCCCAAGTTCACCGGGCGGATGCTGGACGAGAGGCTGGGCAAGGTCCACTTCTGGACGCTGTTCATCGGCTTCCACACCACGTTCCTGATCCAGCACGTCCTCGGCGTCGTCGGTATGCCACGTCGGTACGCGGACTACCTGCCCGAGGACGGTTTCACCTGGATGAACCAGGTCTCCAGCTTCGGCGCCTTCCTGCTCGGCGCCTCGACCCTTCCCTTCCTCTACAACGTCTGGAAGACCTATCGGACGGCGCCGCTGGTCGAGACCGACGACCCATGGGGATACGGCGCATCGCTGGAGTGGGCCACGTCCTGCCCGCCGCCGCGACACAACTTCGAGTCGATCCCGCGGATCCGCTCCGAGCGCCCCGCCTTCGACCTGCACCACCCTGAGGCCGCGCTGTACGACGCACCAGCTGCGGACCAACGTGTCCTGGACACCCTGCTGGGTGGCGCTGATCGCAATGACGAGACCGGTTCCGGCAGCGTGCCTCCGGGCAGGGCCGCCGAACACGATGGGTCGGGTGACGAGCCGCGATGACGGTCGAGTTCAAGCTGTTCGCATGGATCGGCGGGTTCTTCACCATCGTCGGCCTCATCTACGGCACGGTCACCCACTGGAAAGAGCCGGTGGGACCATTCGGGTTGCTGCTGTGCGCCGGACTGTCAGCCTTGATCGGCTTCTATCTCTGGTGGACGGGCCGCAAGCTGGATCCCCGCCCGGAGGACGACCCCCTCGCCCTTATCTCTGTTGCCGAGGGAGAGTACGGGTTCTTCAGCCCGCACAGCTGGTGGCCGCTGGCAGTGGCGGCGTCCGCTGCGGTTGTCTTCCTTGGGCTGGCGGTCGGCTGGTGGCTGTTCATCATCGGCATCTGCCTGGCCACCCTCACAACGATCGGGTGGACCTTCGAGTACTTCCGCGGAGAGAACGCAGTCTGACACGCTGTCCACCGGCGTTTTCGCCTACCAGATCGGCCAGGTAGTAGTCTGAGCCGACACTCGGCGACAGTGGTCCACAATGGGGTGAGACTGATCGCTTTTTGTTGTGCAGCCTGCGCGGCGGCGTCATCCACGCTGGCCGGTCTCACGGGGTGCGTTGAAGCCATTGGCCAGAGGCCATGACCTGAGAGTCGGTTGACGTGGAGAAAATGCCATTGAGGATCCAGCGGGGGCACGCCCTCGCTGCTGCGCTGGTATCCCTCAGCCTGATCCTGACCGCTTGCCAGGGCCTCTCAGTGGGCTCGGCTGATGGCACGACCAAGACGGGGACCCAGCAGCCGTCGCCCACGACTACGCCCATCCCTGAGACCACCCCTGCGGTCCTTGAGGTCTCCCCAGCTGACCTGGCCACCAATGTCCCGCCCAACGCCGCGGTCACTGTCAAGGCCTCGACCGGCACCCTGGGCGCCGTGACCCTCGTGGATGCCAAGGGAACCGCGGTGCCGGGGAAGGCCGATCCTGACGGCTCCTGGACGACAACCGAGCTTCTGCGCCCAACCACGGCATACACGTTCACGATTGCAGCCACAGGGCCCGACGGCACGACGACCTTCACCTCGTCGACCTTCACCACCCTCAAGCCCAAGATCGTTGCGACATACGGTCTGATCCCCAACGGTGGGGTCGTCGGTGTTGGCATGCCGGTCATCGTCCAGTTCGGCTCCATCGTCGTCACCAAGGCTCAGCGGGCAGAGGTCGAGAAGCGGGTCAAGGTCACGACCGTGCCGGCCCAGGAGGGAGCCTGGGGGTGGCTGGACAGCCGACAGCTGATGTGGCGTCCCAAGGACTACTGGAAGCCCGGCACCAAGGTCACACTCTCCACGCCGCTGCACGGTTTGCAGACCGGGGAGGGCAAATGGATCGCCAGTGATGATCGCACGAGCTTCACCGTGGGCTCCTCCATGATCAGCTCGGTCGACATGAACACGCACAAGATGACTGTTCGACGCGGTGGGGTGGTCATCCGCACCTTCCCGGTGAGCACCGGCAAGCCGGGCCCACTGACCGAGACGCGTTATGGCACCAAGGTCATCATCGAACGCAACAGCGCCATCACGATGGACTCGTCGACGTTGGTGCCGCCGATCCCCAAGGGTGACCCCAACTACTACAAGATCAAGACGCAGTGGAACCTGCGACTGACCTGGACCGGGGAGTTCATCCACTCCGCGCCGTGGTCGGTGAACGCCCAGGGCACCGAGAACGTCTCGCACGGCTGCACCAACATGGCGCCGGCAGATGCTGAGTGGATGTTCAACAACTCCAGGATGGGTGACCTGGTCAAGTTCACCGGCTCCTCCCGCGCGTTCAGACCCACAGAGGGCATCGGCGTCTGGGTCTATGACTTCAACGGCTGGAAGGCCCAGAGCGCAGTCTGAGCCCTGCGTCGTCGGGCTGCCTCGCATCAGTCTCTTCGGGACTCGTTCCACTGAGCCCGGTTCCGGCAGGCTCAGTCCCACCCGAGCTCATGGAGGCGGTCGTCATCGATGCCGAAGTGGTGGGCGATCTCGTGGACGACAGTTATGGCAACCTCGTCCAGAACCTCCTCGCGGGTCCGGCAGATTCGAAGTGTCGGTCCCCGGAAGATGGTGATCCGGTCCGGAAGAGCACCGGCAGCCCACCCTCCGTCCCGCTCGGTCAAGGGGGTTCCGTCGTAGACGCCCAGCAGCTCCGGGTCATCTGACGGAGGTTCGTCCTCGACCAGGAACACCACGTTGCTCATGAGGCCGAGCAGCTCGGCCGGTACGTCGTCCAGCGCGTCACCAACAGCATCGTCGAATTCCTGCGGAGTCATCGTGAGCACATCCGCCAGACTGCCACGCCCAAGCCCCGAGACCCTCTTGTTGCGCCCAAACCACCGAATCGGCGTCGATTCTTGCTTCATTCGGTGGTTTCGGCGCAACAAGAGCCCGTCTGGGGTGCGGGACAATGGCTGGGTGAGAGTCAGCGTGCGGGTCAAGCCAGGAGCGTCCCGGACCAGCGTCGGAGGGCGGTATGGCGAGTCGGCTGGCTTGGCGGGGGTACTGGTCGTCCGGGTGGGCGCAAGAGCCGTGGAGGGTGCTGCGACCGATGCGGTGCTGAAGGCGGTTGCCAAAGCCTTCGGCCTGCGCCGTGCCGACGTCGACCTCGTCCTCGGGGCCACCTCCCGGACCAAGGTGCTGGAGCTCCATGGCCAGGACTCCGAGCTGTCCGCACGCCTGACCGAGCTGCTTGGCACCTGAGCAACACGGTATGGGCCGCGCAGCCCAATGGGGGAGCAGGGTGCAGGAGCGAGGAGCGGTATGGGCCGCGCAGCCCGTCAAGGGAGCCTGCGAGCAGGGCCAGCGGCCCGTGCCGTTCCTCGCGTCAGGTCAACCTCAGCGTCCGCTGGTGGGGTCCGTCGCATCCACGTCGTGCTGGACCTCGTGGCTGGCGTACGCGTCGGTCTCAGGACGCTCGTCGGCGCCACCGTGCAGCTGCCCCACCCACGCCTGAGCCGGGGCAATCGCCTCGTAGGCGGTGCCGTCGTGGTGAGCCGCAGCAAGCTCCGCCGGCGTCACCGCAGGGACGCTGTCGCCGAAGTAGAACCTCGAGATCCCGGCGCGCAGGCGCTCGCTCGTGGTGCCCTTCCGCTGGACCCCGTTCGCATCCACCGTTGCCCGCAGCTGCAACGGCTCGGGGGTCTCGTACTGAACCAGCGGCCAACGCTCGAACTCCGGCAGCGGCTCGTGAGCCTCGAAGAACCTGCCCTCGGCCGTGCGGACCAGGCGCCCGGTCTCGCGGCCGTGCAGCACCAGATCTCGATCGCGACGCTGCAGGCTCAGGCAGATCCGTCTGGTCACCCAGAACGCCAACGGTGGGACGACGATCAGACCGACCTGCAGCGCCCGGGTGATGTCGTTGATCGACAGCCCGAGCTTGATCGCGATCAGGTCGTTGCCGGCCGCGAAGAAAAGGATCAGGTAGAAAGTGAGCGCGTAGATGCCCAGGCCGGTTCGCGTCGGGGCGTTGCGCGGGCGGTCGAGCAGGTGGTGCTCGCGTTTGTCGCCGGTGACCCAGGACTCGATGAACGGGTAGGCGCCGGCGATGCCATACAGCAGCGGCATCACCACCAGCGCCGGAATGAAGACGTTCAGGCTGAGGGTGTAACCGAACGCGTGGAACTCGGTGAACCCTGGAAAGAGGCGCAAGGCCCCGTCTGCGAACCCCATGTACCAGTCAGGTTGTGACCCGGCGGTAACCGGTGAAGGGTCATAGGGGCCATACATCCAGATCGGGTTGATGGTCACCAGCGCGGAGATGAGCGTCGTGATGCCAAACACGATGAAGAGGAAGCCACCGGTCTTGGCTAGGTAGACCGGCATGAACGGATAGCCGACCACGTTGTCATTTGTCCGGCCGGGCCCTGGGTACTGGGTGTGCTTGTGGGCGCCCACGAGCAGGATGTGGACAGTGAAGAGACCGATGATGATGGCCGGCAGCAGCAGCACGTGCAGGGAGTAGAAGCGGGGGATGATCGCCTCACCCGGGAAGGCGCCACCGAAGACGCCGTAGGCGAGGTAGGAGCCGACCACGGGAACGGACTGCATGAAGCCCTCAGCTGCCCGCAGGCCGGTGCCGGAGAGCAGGTCGTCCGGGAGCGAGTAGCCGATGAAGCCCTCGTTGATGGCCAGCAGGGACAGGATCGTGCCGATGACCCAGTTGATCTCGCGCGGCTTGCGGAAGGCGCCCGTGAAGAACACGCGACACATGTGCACGACGATCGCCGCGATGAACATCAGGGCGGACCAGTGGTGGATCTGGCGCATGATCAAACCGCCGCGGATGTCGAAGCTGATGTCGACGGTGGACTTGAACGCCTCGCTCATCTCGATGCCCTTGAGCGGCACGTACGAGCCGTTGTAGATAACCTGACCGGCGCTCGGGACGAACCAGAACGTCAGGAAGACTCCCGTTACCAGGACGATGACCAGCGAGAACATGGCGATCTCGCCGATCATGAAGGACCAGTGGTCCGGGAACACCTTCTTGAGTACGTAGTCGATCGGTTTGGAGGTACCGGTGCGGTCATCCACCCAGCCGGCGAGGGCGCCCAGCCTTGACTTCGGGCTTTCGGCGGATGCATCCGGGTTGACGTCGTTGGCGCGCAGCCCTGCGGCGCCCTTGGGAGTATCTGTGGTGCTCATCCGCGCTCCCAGAAGCTCGGCCCGACCGCTTCACGGAACGGGGCATCGGCGATCAGGTAGTCCTCGGCGTCAACGGTGATCTTCAGCTGGGGCAAAGGGCGGTGCGCCGGGCCAAAGATGACCTCGCAGTCCCGCGTCACGTCGAAGGTCGACTGGTGGCAGGGGCACAGCAGGTGGTGGGTCTGCTGCTCGTACAGGCCGACCGGACATCCCACGTGGGTGCAGATCTTGGAGTAGGCGACGATCCCGTTGTAGCCCCAGTCGCCCTCTTTTGCGACCAGGATGTCATCGGGGTCAAGACGCATGAGCAGGACTGCAGCCTTGGCCTTCTCCTCGAGGAAGTGCGGGGACTTGTTGATGCCCTCGGGCATCACGTGGAAGACCGAACCGATCGTTACATCGCTCGCCTTGATCGGGGTCAGCTCGGGGTCGCGCATGAGCCGCATACCCTTGCGCCAGAACGTCGTTGACAGCTCGGCCTTGGGAAGCGGCCCAAAGCTGCCAGCGAGCTGAAGTGCGAATGGAAGGGCAAAGAGGCCAAGGGCGCCCCCCAGTGCGTACTTGAGAATGGGGCGGCGAGTCAGCTGGGCGGCATCGCCTCCGCCAAGGATCGTGCCGGCTGCCTGGCGTCGTGCTTCATCGGAGGACCGCTGCGGGTGTCGAAGCTCGGTCACCTCGACATCAGGCATGAGGGTCTTGGCCCAGTGAACGGCTCCGAGGCCGATGCACAGCAGGCTCAGGCCGAGGCTGACACCAAGGACAACGTTCGAGAGGCTGGCCTGCCCGATACCAGGGATGAAGGTGTAGGTGTGCTGGTCGATGGCGAAGTAGGCGACCAGGAAGACCAGGGTGGCCAGCATCGACACACCGAACAGGGCTGCGACCTGACGCTCGGCGCGACGTGCGCCCTGCTCGTCTCGATCGGCCATGCGGCTCACATGCGGAGGCAGCCCCGGATCGGTGAACCGCTCAGGTATGCCGCCCGTGCCCTGGATGTGGCCCTGGTCAAGTGGAAGTGCGCTCTCATGCTGACTCACGTCCGTTCCGGTGGGCTCGGTGCCGTGTTCGTTCATCGTGTCGTCGATCCCGTCGTTTGGCAGTGCTCGGGTTGTGTGACGAGGCGTCTCAGGTAGCTGCCGGGCCGGGGCCGCAAAGACATCGTCTCAGGCCGCCTTGGACCCGAGCCAGACAGCCGCTCCGATCACCAGCCCAAGGCCGAATATCCAGATGAACATGCCCTCCGAGACGGGGCCGAGGTTACCCAGCGTCATGCCGCCCGGATTCTGGTTCTTGTCGAGCTCGTGCAGGTAGCTGATGATGTCGTTCTTGTCAGCGGGGGAAAGGTTGGTGTCACTGAAGACTGGCATGGACTGGGGTCCGCTCACCATTGCCTCGTAGATGTGTTTGCCACTGACGTTGCGAAGGCTTGGCGCGTACTTGCCTCGGGTCAGGGCGCCGCCGGAGCCGGCGAAGTTGTGGCACATCGCGCAGTTGACCTTGAAGAGCTGGTTGCCGTGCGCGATATTGCCGTCGCCGTTCGTGTACTGGGCGTCGGGAATAGGAGGACCCGGGCTCAGCGAGGCGACATATGCGGCAAGGGAGGCGATCTGCTCGTCCGTGAACTTGACGGTGTTGCTGCGCGAAGCCTGTACGGCGGGTCCGGCCAGCGGCATACGGCCAGTGCCGACCTGGAAGTCAACCGCTGCCGCACCCACGCCGACCAGGCTGGGACCGGCTTTGGTGCCCTGCGCGTTCAGACCGTGACAGGTGGCGCAGTTGGCGAGGAAGAGCTTGTTGCCGACGGCCTGGTCGCCAGCAGTGGACATCGCGGCCTGCGCGGGCTTGGGATCCAGGAGGGAGTAGAGCCCTCCGGTCATCATGAGCCCCAGCAGCAGGAGGATCACGATCGCTGCGGGATGGCGGCGACGAGCGGCCAGTGCTTTCACAGGGGGATCCTCGTTCGGGTTGCGGGCAGGTGGGCGGCAGGCATCACTTGAGCAGATAGATCGTGGCGAAGAGGGCAATCCAGATGACGTCGACGAAGTGCCAGTAGTAGGACGTGACCACCGCACCGGTGGCTTGAGTGTGGGTGTAGCGCCGGGTGGTGAAGGTTCGCCCGATGATCAGCAGGATTGCGATCAGGCCGCCGGTGACGTGCAGGCCGTGGAAGCCCGTGGTGAGGTAGAAGACGGAACCGTAGGCGTCGGAGGAGATGCTGACTCCGTCATGGATCAGGCTGGCGTACTCACGTACCTGACCGGCGACGAAGACCGAGCCGAAGATGTAGGTAAGGACGTACCACTCGCGCATCCCCCACCCCTTGAGCTGCAACAACGAGCCGGTGCGCGCTGGCTGGCCTCGCTCGGCCTTGAACACGCCGAGCTGGCACCACACCGAGGACACGACGAGCACGAGGGTGTTGGCAGCGGCGAGAGGGACGTTGAGAAGGTCCGTACGGGACTGCCACAAGTCGGGGGAGACCGAGCGGATGGTGAAGTACATGGCAAAGAGGCCTGCAAAGAACATCAGCTCACTGGCCAGCCACACGATCGTCCCAACCGCGGCCATGTTGGGTCGCGTTACCGGCCCATGGGCCGTGAGGGCAGACGGAGGCGGGCCGGGGGCGCTGGGCTGAACTGCTGATGCGGTCGACACAGCCGCTATTATTGCCTTAATTGGGCTCTGGCGCCTCAACAACTCCCCGATGGATGTCCGACTTCGTGCTGGAACAAGGCCCGGTAGCATCAGCCCTATGACCTCTTCGCACGATTTGCCTGCCGCTCCCACTGCGGACGCGGCCTCGCCCAGCACTCCGCGCCGCCTGGCGGTTCTGCTCTACAGCGACGACATCGCCACCCGCGATGCCGTACGGGTCGCGGTTGGGCGTCGGCCTGCGCGCGATGTCGAGGTGACCTCCTGGCGTGAGTGTGCCACTGCACCAGCGGTGGTCGAGGCTGTGGAGTCCGGAGAGTTCGACCTGCTTGTTCTGGATGGCGAGGCGGCGCCCTTCGGGGGGCTGGGCTTGTGCCGCCAGCTGAAGAACGAGATCTTCAACTGCCCACCGGTGCTGGTGCTGACCGGGAGACCTCAGGACGGCTGGCTGGCAGCCTGGTCACAGGCCGATCTGGTTGTGCCTCACCCTCTGGACCCCATAGCGCTGGCGGACGCCGTCGCCCAGCTTGGTCGCATGGTCGGCTCGTTCACGCCCACCGCCTAACCGATGGTCGCGACGACGTCGACCGGCAACGAGCTGACCTGGCCGACGATCTTCACTGAGCTTCTCTCCGGACAGTCACTGGGCCAGGCCGAGGCGGTCTGGGCGATGGACCAGATCATGAGTGGCGAAGCGAGCCCGGCCCAGGTGGCCGGTTTTCTCATGGCCCTGCGCGCGAAGGGCGAGACCGTAGAGGAGATGCGCGGCCTGGCCGACACGATGCTCGCGCACGCCAGCCGGATCGAGGTTGCCGGGACAACCCTCGACATCGTTGGTACGGGGGGAGATCGGGCACATACGGTCAACATCTCGACGATGGCCTCGTTGGTAGCGGCCGCCTGCGGGGTGCGAGTTGTCAAGCACGGCAACCGTTCGTCATCGTCGTCGTCCGGTTCGGCCGATGTTCTGGAGGCCCTGGGCATCAACCTCGCGCTACCCTCGGCGGCCGTTGTCACCGTCGCGGAGCAGGTCGGCATCACCTTCTGTTTTGCTCAGCACTTTCACCCCGCGATGCGTCACGCGGCATCGGCACGTCGTGACCTGGGGATAGGTACAGCGTTCAACTTCCTGGGCCCGCTCACCAACCCGGCTCAGCCGACGTATGCCGCGATCGGCGTTGCGGACGCTCGGATGGCCCCGCTCATGGCCGGAGTGTTTGCCGGACGAAACAAGGACGCGGCAGTATTTCGCGGTGACGACGGCCTGGACGAGCTCACCATCTCAACCACCTCGAAGGTCTGGTGGGTGCGGAACGGGAGCGTCCGCGAGTACCAGGTGGACCCCACCTCTGTCGGACTGGACCTGCACCCGGTCGAGTCGCTGCGGGGTGCCGACGCGGCCTACAACGCCCAGGTCGTGCGGGACGTGTTCGCCGGTGCTGTGGGGCCCGTTCGGGATGCCGTGGTGCTCAACGCCGGAGTTGCCCTGGCACTCACGGTGCCTGACCGGGGTCAGAGCCAGTCCGACTTCACGCAGGCGCTGCGGCTCGGCATGGACCGTGCGGGCGCAGCAGTCGACAACGGCGCCGCCACATCGGTACTGAGGAACTGGGTCGCGGCCACAACGGCGTGACCAGTAGGCGTGCCCTCAGGCGTCGTCGAGACCCAGGCTGAACGCCGCGTCGAGGTCATGGCGCGAGTAGGTGCGGAAGGCGATGTGGGTCTGGGTGAGCAGGACACCGCTGACCTTGTTGAGCTGATCAGCGATGACATCGGCAAAGTCCTCGTGCTGGCGTACCCGCACCATGGCGATGAGGTCCACATCTCCGGTCACGGAGTAGACCTCACTGACGCCTTCTATCTCGGCGATGGCGGCGGCGACCTCCGGAATCCGGTCGACCTCGGCGTTGATCAAGACGATGGCTGAAATCACGAGCCCACCCTAGCCTGCGCCCTGGTGCGTATCCGGAGCTGCTGCGCCTTGCCGGCTGCCGGCGCTCTCGGGGCCACCTGCGCCACCTCTGCCACCTGGCCATGCGGCGCTGGGAGGTGGCGGAGCCCGACCTGGCCGGGCTCGTCGAAGTCAACGGTGTCGTGGTAGGCGGTGGAGTCAGGATCCAGGCTCGCATTCGCGGCCCCGGCGCCGTGCACCGGACAGGTCCACTCGCCATCGATCGAGACCATCCGGACTCCCGCAGACTCCAACCACCGCAGGATCTTCTCGGTCTCCTCGGCCGAGGCTGAGGGAGACGGCCCCGGTGAGGGGCTCACACTCTCTGCGCTGGCCACCAGAGCCTCGATGAACGGTGTGGGGTCGGCGCCGGGCGGGGCCACAGTCGTGCCCGCGAGCCGACCGTAGCGGACGCTGATGATCTCCCAGCCGCCCAGGGCGGCCGGCCGCGCTGCCACGATCTCGGCGCTGTTGGCCAGTGGCTCGAGGCGCTGAACCCGCGCGGCGCCGCGAACCAGGTGCAGCATCTTGTCGCGGACTGCGCCGGCGTCCTCGAAACGCTCCTCGCCCGAGAGGATGGCCATTCGCTGGCGCAGGGCCGTGACCACCTCGCGTGAGTCGCCCCCCATGATGGCGGCCGCCCGCTCGACGACCTTGGCATAGTCCTCGATGCTCTGTTCGCCGGCACAGGGGCCGCCACAGCGCCCCACCTGAGCGAGAACGCAGTCGTGAGATCGACCTGTGGCGGGGATTCGCCTCGTGCACTGACGCAACGGAAGAACCTCGTGGACGGCGGAGATGGCGTCCTGGGCAGAAAGGTGGGTGCCAAATGGTCCGAAGTACCTTGCCCCGTCCGCAATGACCTCCCGGACGATGCTCAGGCGCGGAAACGGCTCAACAGTGAGCTTGACCCAGGGAGCGCGCTCGGGGTTTCGGGATCGGCGGTTGTAGCGCGGTTTGTGCTGGGCAATGAGGCGCAGCTCGCGTACCTGAGCCTCCAGGGTCGTCTCGCAGACCACGGGTGTCACACTCGCCGCGATACCGACCATCTCCGACATCCGGCTTCGCTGCTCCGAGGCGGTGAAGTACGTCCGGACCCGTCGCCGGATGTCTTGTGAGGTGCCCACGTAGAGAACGTGTCCCTTGCTGTCCTTGAACAGGTAGACCCCGGGTGCTGCGGGCAGACCCTCAGCGAGATGGCGCTTGCGGCGTTGCGCGGGGCTGACCCTCGAGGTGAAGGTGCTCAGCTCTTCGAGGGTGACGACGCCCAGGTTCCCCACCCGCGACATGAGCCCGTGCAGCACATCGACGGTTGCCTGAGCATCATGGAGTGCGCGATGGTCAGGGGTTGTCGCGGCACCGAACAGAGCTGCCAAGGTGCCGAGCTTGCGGTTGGGTGCCTCGTCGCTGCTGACCAGCTGTCGGGCCAGGTGCGCCGTGTCGACGACGCGAAAGGCGGGCCACACGTGGCCGGTGTGCGCGGCTGCGGCCTTGAGGAACGAGATGTCGAACGGGGCGTTGTGTGCCACCAGGACGCTCCCGCGGGCGAACTCAAGAAAGGCGGGAAGCACAGACTCGATCCTGGGTGAGTCGGCAACCATCTGGTCGGTGATCCCGGTCAGGACGGAGATGAAGGCGGGTATCGGTGCAGCCGGGTTGACCAGGGTCTGGAACTCGCCCAGCACCTCGCCGCCACAGATCTTGACTGCGCCCACCTCTGTGATGCTCGCTGCCGTGGGGCTGCCGCCCGTCGTCTCGAGGTCAACGACGACGAACGTGACGTCGGACAGCGCCGTGCCGAGCTCGTCGAGTGTGCCCTGGACCCCCTGCATGTCGACGAGGTTAGGTGCTGGCTCCGACAGGGCCCCGCAGGCGCGCTGCCATCAGCCGGCCAAGAGTCCGCAGAGCGGGCCGGCTGGACGTGAGTAAGAGGGCTGTCAGACCCCCCATCTAGCGTTCCTGTGACGGAGTGCCCCGATCCGGGGGCGACGGAGACGTGGACCAGGAGGACCAATGATGATCGTCGACTGCGAGACCTGCCCGGTGCGAGGACAGCGATGCGAGGACTGCGTCGTCACGGCCCTGTTCATCCCAGGGTCCTCAGAGGTCCCCCTGGATGCGACCGAGACCAGGGCGGTCAGCGCCTTCGTGCGGGCGGGGCTGGTGAGCGTCGAGGCTGCAGCAACGGTGTGCGCACGTCGCGAGCCCTGGGAGGGGATCAGCGCCGTTGGCTGAGCCGGGCTCCGGCGCTCCACCTGCCATCGCTCCACCTACGATGAGGTGATGATCAGGGCCAGGCGCGTCGTGGCGCTCGCGTTGTTCGCCGCGCTGACGGCGGGGGTCGCAGGTCTCGCCGGGCATGTCAGCGGCAACCGCGACAGAGCGGGTTCGTCGCCGACTACCGGCGCCGACGTGCGCCGGACTGACGGCAGGGATCAGGCGGCGTCCTCCGTTCCGACGGTCGGCGAGGAGGGCGCCCGCATCGTGGCTGCCCAGAACCTGTTGAAGCTCCGTTCGCAAGCCGTGAAGGCCCGTGATAAGCGCATGTGGATGGCCACGGTGGACCTCCCCGGCTCGTCCTTCGGCAAGCGACAGTCGGTCGAGTTCGACAACCTCATCAAGCTCCCGCTCGGCCAGTTCGCCTACGGCACGGTTCAGCTGGCTCCAGCGTTGGACGTGGCAAGGGTTGCGCAGCTCGGATCCACGGCATGGGTTGCGTCAGTTCCTGGGACCTACTCACTGGCCGGTTACGACCGTGCACCCCGGGCCTTCGGCGCGACGTACACCCTGGTGCGGCGTTCAGGAGGATGGCGCATTGCCGACGACACCGACGGCGTCACCGCACCGCAGCTGTGGGACCTGCCGGGACTCAGGGTCCTCCGGGGTCGTTTCGCCATCGTGCTCGGCAACGCCCCCGAAGCTCGGATGCGCGAGTACGAGTCGATTGCTGACTCTGCCGTTCGCCGTGTCACGGGAGTATGGGGGAGCAGGTGGAACACGTCCGTGGTCATCCTGACGCCTTCCACCACAACCGAGTTCGCCGGCTTGGTAGACCGCTCTGTGGACAAGGGCCTCGACCAGGTGGCCGCGATCACCCAGGGGGACATCACCCCGGGCGAACAGGCTCAAGGGGACCGGGTCGTCATCAACCCCAACGCGTTCACCGCACTCGACCGCAATGGCCGCAACGTGGTTATCGCCCATGAGCTCACCCACGTTGCAACCCGGTCGTCGACAAGGCGGCCGGTGCCGGTCTGGTTGTCCGAGGGGATGGCTGACTACGTGGGCTACTACGGCCTTGACCTCTCTCGCGCCCGTATCGCCAGTGAGCTGCTCACCCTGGTGCGCCAGGGCAGTGGCCCCAAGGCCCTGCCCACTGCGGACGACTTCGACCCCGCGAAGGGCAAGATCGCGACCTCGTACTCCGCGTCATGGCTGGCCGTCTCGCGCCTGGTCGACAGCTACGGGCAGGCCAAGGTCGTCTCGTTCTACCGGGCCATCTCGGATCGAATGCCGGTTGACGGGACCGCCCCTTTCGATCCTGACGCGGCGTCGACGCGCGCGTTCTCGCAAACCTTCGGGGTTTCCGAGGCGGGCTTCGTCGCGGGTTGGCTGCGTTACCTGCGCACCCTTGCCCAAGTGCGGGGATAGGTTCCCAGCACAGCTGTTTCAGAGAGGTCCTGCGAGACCTGACCAGAGGTCGGGCTCAGGCTCTGGGGCCGGCGTACAGCGCGTCTACCTCGGACCAGTAGTCCGTCATCACGATGTGCCTCTTGAGCTTCAGGGAAGGAGTCAGATAGCCGTTGGCCTCGGTGAAGTCCCCGGGAAGGATGGTGAACTTGCGAATCGACTCGGGTTTGCTCACCGCACTGTTCGCCTCGTCGACCGCCAGCTGGATCTCGGTGAGCACGACCGGGTTCTTGCGGGCTTCATCCATTGACAGACCTGGGAGCCCGTTGTTCTTGGCCCACGCGGGGAGCATCTCGGCATCGAGGGTGATCAAGGCTCCGATGAAGGGCCTCTGGTCGCCCACGACGATGCACTGGGACACCAGCGGATGTCCGCGGAGGCGGTCCTCGAGGACCGCCGGGGCGACGTTCTTGCCGCCGGTCGTGACCAGAAGCTCCTTTTTCCGGCCGGTGATCCTCAGGAACCCGTCGTCGTCGAGCTCTCCGATGTCGCCGGTATGGAACCAGTCGTCGACAATGACCTCTTTGGTGGCGGCCTCGTTGTTGCGGTAAGCCGAGAAGACGTTGTTGCCCTTGACCAGGATCTCGCCGTCTCCGGCGATCCGGATTGAGACGCCGGGTAGCGGTGGTCCAACGCTGCCGATCTTGATGAGGTCGGGAGTGTTGATGGTTGCCGGCGCTGTGGTCTCGGTGAGTCCGTAGCCTTCGAGCACAGTGAGCCCGATGCCGCGGTAGAAGTGGCCCAGCCGGGTGCCCAGCGGGGCGCCGCCCGAGATGGCGTACACCACCTTGCCGCCCATCGCGGCACGAAGCTTCGTGTAGACGAGCTTGTCGAACACCGCATGCTTGGCGCTGAGCAGGACACCGGGTTTGCCGTCATCGTGGGCGGTGCTCCAGGCGATGGCGGTCGCCGACGCAGTCGCGAAGATCTTGCCCTTGCCCGCGGCCGCAGCCTTCTGCTCTGAGGAGTTGTAGATCTTCTCGAACACGCGCGGCACCGACAGGATGAACGTGGGGGAGAAGGTGGCGAAGTCACCAAGCAGGTTCTTGATGTCGGCGGTATGTCCCATCCGAACACCGGCCTGCACGCAGATGACCTCGACGAACCGCGCAAACACGTGGGCCAAGGGCAGGAAGAGCAGCGTTGCCGCGCCCTCGGCATCGACGACCACCTTCATCCGCTCAGCAGTGTTCTCCGCCAGAGCCATGAAGTTGTCGTGGGTCAGCAGGCATCCCTTGGGTCGCCCGGTTGTGCCCGACGTGTAGATGATGGTTGCAAGGTCGGCGCGGTTGATCTGCCCCCGTCGAGCCTCGAGCTCCTCATCGGTGATCGTGCTGCCGGCAGCCTTGAGCTCGTCCAGCCCGCCGGCGTCGATCTCCCAGACGTCACGAAGGTCGGGTAGGCCAGGGCGCACCTCGGTGAGAATCGCAGCATGGACCGGCGTCTCCAGGACCACGGCGGCACACCCCGCGTCACTGACGATCCAGCTGACCTGCGAGGCCGAGGATGTCTCGTAGATGGGCACCGGAACCGCACCTGCGGTCCAGACTGCGAAGTCGGTCATGGTCCACTCGTAACGGGTCTTGCTCATGATCGCGACCCGTTCCCCGAGGCCGATTCCTGCCGCCATCAGACCCTTGGCCAGAGCGCGGACATCGGCCGCGAACTCGGCGTTCGTGATGTCGACCCAGGTGGCCGAGGAAGGCCTGGAGAAAGCCACGTCGTGCGGTCGCGCGCTGCTGTTGCGGATCGGAAGGTCAGAGAGGTTGCCCCCGACGACGGGCGCTATGAGGGGCGGAACCGAGATGCTTTTCACACAGTCTCCTAGGGCCCTTTGCCGAGTCAGTTCCCTCACCCTATCGACCAGGCAAGCCACGTTGTTGTGAGAGAGCAGAGTCGGGCGACCCACATCGCGGTCGAGCGTGTGACGAAGCTCAGCAGGGCCGGTCGCAGGCATGCATCTGGCAGTGCGACTTTCGGTCGCAAGGTAACCTTCGCAGCATGGCCGAGCGTACCGAGTCCAACACCCTCATCAATGCGGGACCGGGGGCAATCCTGGACGTTATTGCTGACTTTGACAGCTACCCCGAGTGGGCCAGCGAGGTCAAGAAGGTCGCCGTGATCTCCGAAGACGGCGATGGATGGGCCAGCCGGGTCGAGTTCACGCTCGACGCGGGCGCACTGAAGGACACGTACGTGCTGGAGTACGACTGGGACGTCGCCGAGGACGGCACCGGGGTCATCTCGTGGACCTTGGTCAGCGCGCATGTGCTCAAGGCGATGAACGGCTCGTACACCCTTGCTGCGAACGGCACTGGTACCGATGTCACCTACCGGCTTTCGGTCGACGTCAAGATTCCCATGCTGGGGATGCTCAAACGCAAAGCCGAGAAGGTCATCATCGACACCGCGCTGACGGCGCTGAAGAAGCACGTCGAGGCGTGAGTCAGCCGTGAGTCAGCCGTGAGTCAGCCGTGAGTCAGCCGTGAGTCAAAGCGTAGATGTCTCGTGAGGGTCATTCTCTTCACCGGCAAGGGTGGCGTCGGAAAGACGACGACCGCTGCGGCGACCGCTGTCCAGGCCGCCCGCATGGGCATCAAGACCCTGGTCATGTCCACCGATGCGGCGCACTCGCTTGGTGATGCTCTCGGCGTCGATCTTTCAGCTGCCGGCGGTGACCGTGACCCCGTGGTGGAGGTCGAGTCCGGACTGTGTGCCCTTCAGCTCAGTGCCGCTCGCGGTGTCCGGCGTTCCTGGCGCTCGGTACAGGACTATCTCCTCACCGTGCTGGGCGCTCTTGGCATCGACCCCGTGGTGGCCGATGAGGTCACTGAGCTCCCCGGCGCCGAGGAGATCGCTGCCCTTCTGGAGCTGCGGGCGCAGGTGGAGTCGGGCCCCTGGGACCTGGTCGTGGTCGACTGTGCCCCAACCGCCGAGACGCTCCGGCTGCTGTCGCTGCCGGAGGCTCTGAGCTGGCACCTCGAGCGCCTCATGCCGGCGCAGAGAGGCATCCTTCGGACGCTGCGCCCGGCAGCCCAGGCCGCGGCGGGCCTGCCTCTTCCGGGGGTGCAGGTGCTCGAGACCTTGCGCCGGTGGCGAGAGTCCCTGAGCGAGATCCAGTCGGTTCTCACCGCGGACACGACCTCTGTGCGACTGGTGCTCACCCCGGAACGGGTCGTCATCGCCGAGTCCCGCCGGACACTGACCTCCCTCGGGCTGTACGGCGTGGCCGTGGACCAGATTGTTGTCAACCGGGTCTTCCCCGAGGCGGGTCAGGGAACGGCCCAGGCAGGTTGGCTGGCGGGGTGGAACGAGGCGCAGCAGCGAGGTCTGAAGGAAGTCCGCCAGTCCTTCGAACCGTTGCCGATCGTCATCACCCCCTTTCTCGCCAGCGAGCCAGTGGGGGTCGACGCGCTGGCCGGCCTCGCGGAGGCTCGGACAGGTGACATCCGTGATGTCCTGGCCATCTCTCCGGCGCAGGGGATGACGGTTCGCCCCGAGGGTGAGGGCTACCTCATGACCTTGCCTTTGCCACTGGTGAAAGCCGCAGAGGTCGATCTGAAACGACGCGACGACGAGCTGCTCATATCGGTGGGTGACCATCGGCGGGTGCTGTCGCTTCCCAGCGTCCTGCGTCGATGTGTCGTCACCGGGGCGATGGTTCGCAATGCCACGCTTCGGGTCCGGTTCCTTCCCGACGAGAAAGTTTGGCCACGGCATGACTGAGCAGACTGAGCAGACTGAGCAGGCCCCGACCGGGAACGGCACCGTTGCCCAGGAGGCTGCGCGACTGATCGAGACCTTGACGTTGATGGCGCGCTCAACTGCCGACTGGGGCCTCGGCACGAATGCCGACGGGCCGACCCGGGACTCAGCGCCCGATGCCCACGATGACGCGCCCGACCATGACCACCGGGACGACAAAGGCGATGAGCCCTCAGAGGGTGTCTGCAGCGCCTGTGGTGGCGAACGCGAAAGCACCCCCGTCGCATGCAAGCTCTGTCCGCTGTGTCAGGGCATCGCGTTCATCCGGTCGGTGCGGCCTGAGACTGTGGATCGGTTGGCTGACCTCGCGTCGGTTGTCGCCTCCAGCCTTCGGGACCTGGCAGCCCAGTCACGAGGCTCAGCGCCGGGGTCCGGCGAAGGGCCGGCCTCTGGGAGCGGATCCGGCAGTGGTCGCGCACCGGTGCAGGACATCCACGTGGATGACGAGGACCAAGGATGATGCCGTGAGCGCGACGATAGGACTGGACATCGGTGGCACCAATATCAATGGTGGCCTCGTCGACTCGCACGGGGTGGTCCTGGCCAAGGGGCGCAGGGACACGCCGGCCCATGATCCCGCGGCGATCGTCAAGGAGGCTGCCAGCCTCGTGGCTGAGCTGTCCGAAGGGCACGAGGTCGACGCGGTCGGCGTCGCCTGCGCCGCCTACATCAACCGCTCTGGGTCGTTGGTGTTCTTCTCGCCGAACCTCGCATGGCGCGACGAGCCACTGAAGGCGCGCCTCGAGTCGGCCATCGACCTCCGGGTCATGATCGAGAATGATGCCAACGCGGCGGCATGGGGTGAGTTTCGTTTTGGTGCCGCGGCAGGAGTGGACGACGTCGTCATGGTGACCGTTGGCACCGGCATCGGGGGTGGCGTCGTGGTCGATGGTGTACTCATGCGGGGTGCTTTTGGCGTGGCTTCCGAGCTGGGCCACATGCGTGTGGTTCCGGACGGAATACGTTGCGGTTGTGGCAATCGCGGCTGTTGGGAGCAGTATGCGAGCGGCACTGCCCTGGTGCGTGAGGCGCGCGAGCTGGTGGCCTCCGGATCACCCCATGCTGCCCGTCTGGGCGAGCTCTGCGCCGGCAACCCGGACCTGCTGACCGGACCGGACGTCACGCGAGCAGCCGCAGAGGGGGATCCGGCGGCGGTCGAGCTGCTCTCCGACCTCGGAACGTGGATCGGCGAAGGAGCGGCTTCGGTGGCTGCGATCCTCGACCCGGCGCTGATCCTGCTGGGCGGGGGAGTGTCCGATGCAGGAGCCCTGTTGCTCGATCCCGCCGTTGCCGCTTTCCGGCGCCAGCTGACAGGGCGCGGATATCGGCCGGAAGCCCGCTTCGCCCTGGCCAGCCTGGGCAATGACGCCGGCATGATCGGTGCCGCCGACCTGGCCGCGCGAGGATGACACGGCAGCTCGCCATCGGCATCGACATCGGTGGCACCAAAGTGGCCGGAGGTGTGGTCGACAGCGATGGCGTGATCACCCATCGCGCACGTCGGGACACTCCGCATCGTTCCACCAGCCCGTCGGTCGTGGAGAACACGATTGTCGACGTTGTTGACGAGCTGATGCAGGTGGTAGGCCCCGAGGCCGTTGATGCGGTTGGTATTGGCGCTGCCGGGTTTGTCGCCGCTGATCGCGCGACGGTGGTGTTCGCGCCTCACCTGTCGTGGCGGCACGAACCACTGCAGGAGATGCTGCAGAAGCGCGTGTCCGTGCCGATCTCGGTCGACAACGACGCCAACGCGGCAGTCTGGGCCGAGTGGAAGTTTGGAGCGGCGCAGGGCGAGACGCACGTCATGATGATCACGCTGGGCACCGGTATCGGCGGCGGCATCCTGGTCAATGGTCAGGTTCAGCGTGGGCGGTTCGGCATCGCCGGTGAGTTCGGGCACATGCAGGTAGTTCCCGGCGGTCACCGCTGCGAGTGCGGAAACCGTGGGTGCTGGGAGCAGTACGCCAGCGGGAACGCGCTTGTGAGAGAGGCGCGCTCGCTGGTCTCGGCAAACTCCCCGATAGCCCGAGACCTTCTGGATCGCGTCGAGGGCCAGTCCGCCAACCTGACCGGGCCCCTGATCACGGAGGCAGCACGAGAGGGGGACCCGACCTCCCGTGAGCTTCTCGCCGAGGTCGGCAACTGGCTCGGGGTTGGGATCGCGAACTTGGCAGCGGCTTTCGACCCCGGCATCTTCGTCATCGGGGGAGGCGTGAGCTCTGCGGGTGACCTGTTGCTGGACCCGGCACGCGAGACCTTCAAACGACAGCTGACCGGCCGCGGTTACCGCCCCGAGGCGCGCATCGTGCAGGCTCGCCTCGGTAACGACGCAGGTCTGATCGGCGCGGCTGACCTTGCCCGCTGCACCAGTAACCGGACGGGGCGATGAACGTGGACAACATCCTTCGGGTGGCTTCGTACAACCTGCGCGACTTCAAGGACGACGTGGACGCGGCGGTCAGGGTTGTGCGGGCAATCGACGCGGATGTCCTCTGTTTGCAAGAGGTCCCACGACATCTGCTATCCAGCTATCGGACAGCGGAGTTCGCCGCCAAGTGCGGTCTGTACTGGTCGGGCGGACACCGTGGCAGCGGCGGGACGACGTTGATGTCGAGTCTTCGGGTGGATGCCGCAAACGTCCAGCACATCCCGCTCAAGGTCGGCGGTCGGTTTCAACGGCAGCGCGGTTACGCCTTGGGCCAGGTAAGGCGCCCCGGCTACCCCTGGGTCAGCTTCGTCAGCGTTCATCTGAGCCTGGATGCTGACGAGCGCGCCAGGCATGCCGCTGCCCTCATGGATGCGCTCACCGGGGAGGGGCCGCTGGTCGTCGCGGGTGACCTGAACGAGGGCCCGGAAGGGCACGCCTGGAAGACAGTTGGCCGGCGCCTACGAGCTGTCACCAGTGAGGCGCCAACCTTTCCGGCCATCAACCCCCATCGTCGACCTGACGCCATCTTTGCGTCGCCGACGCTTGCAACGGTGCCCACTCACCCGATCAGCCTGGACCCGGCAGATCTCGCCTCGGCCACCGATCATCTCCCGGTCTGGGTGGATCTTGACCTCTCAGGCATCGCCGCTGGGTGAGCACGCTGGCGCCCCGGTCGTCACAGACGTGCGCCGTCGTCGTCGTCCTGGTTGCCGGGCATCCGCGAGACCAGAAGGGCAAAGCCGCCGACCGACATCCCGATCGCGGCGAAAATCCAGAGACCGCCGGCGTCACGGTTGAAAAGCACGAGGTACAAGAGCAGCAGAGGCCCGCCGCCCATGCCGGCGATGATGGCCCAGAACTGCAGGTCACCGACCGGAAGCGGGGCGACTGGCTGCGGCTCGAAGTGCTCGTCGTACTCCTCGTCCACGTCGTGCGCCCGCCAGACTTGAGGCGGCGGCAGGGTTTGTGGGACGTCCGAGCTGGGCAGCACGGGGGGCTCGTCTGTGGGCGGTCCGTCCGTGGGCGGCTCTGCAGAGGAGGGCCGGTCGGGAGCCTGCGCTGCCGAAGTACCTTCGCCGAAGGGCGTGGCCGTGGGCAGAGGATCGGTTTCGTCGCCATCCAGATGGGCCACGATGTCGGCGAAGATCGCGTCGTGGTCAAACCCGTCGGACGCCCTCCGGGGGTCTGGGTCGTTCATGAGGCCGTGGTGCGCTCGATAAACTTGGCCGACTCGTCAAAGATGCGCTGAGCGTCGTTGTCAATGGTGGCAACGTGATACGAGTCCTCGAGCAGGATCTCGGTGACATCCAGACTTGAGATCCTGGCCAGGATCAGAGCAGAGCTGGAAGCAGGCACGACATGGTCCTGAGGCGAGCGCAGCAGTAGTACCGGCTGGGTGACCTCAGGCAGGTCCCGAACGACCGACTGCCAGGCCATGAGCTGGGAGTGTGCCGCCTTCAACGGGGTGCGCGGGTAGGCAAGCTCGGTGACCCCTGCCTTCTTGACGTCGTTGCCGATCGCCCCCAGAGACCCCACGACGTGCTTCAGGACGGGCAGCAGGAGGGTCCGAGGATCCTCTACCTTGACCGCGGGGTTGACCAGAACCAGACCGCTGATACGTGGTCCATGCCCCTGGGCCAGCTGGAGGGCCAGCGCGCCTCCCATCGACAGGCCACAGACCACGACCCGTTCGCAGACCTCGTGGAGGTCACGGAACGCCGCGTCCACAGCCGCATACCAGTCCTCCCACCGGGTCTGGTTCATCTCCTGCCAGGTGGTTCCATGCCCGGGAAGAAGAGGGATGCGCACGGAGTACCCCCGGTCGGACAGGTACTCCCCCCAGGGGCGCAGGCTCTGAGGGGTGCCGGTGAAGCCGTGACACAGCAGCACGCCGACGTCGGATCCGTCATGGTGGAACGGTTCGGCCCCGGGCAGAATGGCCACAGATCAGCTCCTGGGTTTAATGGGTTTAATGGATTTAATGGATTTACTCGGTTTGGGTAAGACAGCGATGGTCCTAGGACCAGAATCCTCGCACGACGTGTCACGCGCGCATAGTGT
>JBDTOA010000001.1:0-33842 GCA_039933475.1 Dermatophilaceae bacterium | reverse complement strand
GAGGGCTCCAGCGAGGACAAGGGCCATGAGGCCGCCACCGCAGCGGTGGCGACCGAGCTCACCTTGCGCGGGCGAAGTGAGCTGTACGCATAGCCCTCAGGCAGGCTGCATCGTGCCGTCCTGCAGGTACCGAGCGTGCCACGACAACGACTCTTCGATCAGGTGGGGGGTGTGCTTGCCGGATGAGCTGGCAATGGCCCGGTCGAGATAGTCCTGGAGCGCGTCGCGGTAGTCCGGGTGCGCGCACTTGTCGATGATCACCTGAGCCCGTCGACGGGGCGGCAAGCCGCGAAGATCGGCCAGACCCTGCTCGGTGACGATGACGTGCGTGTCGTGCTCGGTGTGGTCGACGTGGCTGACCATCGGCACGATGCACGAGATCGCACCGCCCTTGGCGACCGACGGCGTGACGAAGAACGAGATGTAGGCGTTGCGGGCGAAGTCACCCGAGCCGCCGATGCCGTTGACGATGCTCGAGCCCATGAGGTGGGTGGAGTTGACGTTGCCGTACAGGTCCGCCTCGATCATTCCGTTCATCGCCAGGCAGCCGAGCCTGCGGATGACCTCGGGGTGGTTGCTGATCTCCTGCGGGCGAAGGATGATCCGCTCGCGGTAGAAGTCAATGTTCTCGCACAGGTCGGCCATGGCGTCGTCACTGAGGGAGAACGCGGTCGCGGAGGCCATGCTCAGGGTGCCGCTCTTGAGCATCTGCAGCATGCCGTCCTGGATCACCTCGGTGTAGGAGGTCAGCGGCCGGAACGGGCCTTCGTCAAGCCCCATCAGCACCGCGTTCGCGATGTTGCCGACGCCCGACTGCAGTGGCAGCAGGGTCTCGGGCAGCCGGCCCATCTTCACCTCGTGGGTGAGGAAGTCCAGGATGTTCCCGGCGATCTGCTTCGAGTCGCCGTCGGGGGTCTTGAACGGTGAGTTGCGGTCGGGGCTGTTGGTCTCCACGATCGCGATGATCTTCTCGGGAGGACAGTGCAGGTAGGGCACCCCGATCCGGTCTGAGGGGCTGGTGATCTGTAGCGGCTTGCGGAAGGGGGGAAGTGCGGTCCCGTAGTAGATGTCGTGCATGCCCTCGAGCTCGATGGGCTGCGCGGAGTTCACCTCAAGGATCACGTGGTCGGCCTGGTCGATCCACGTCTTGTTGTTGCCGACCGAGGATGAGGGGATCAGCTCGCCGTCCTCGGTGATCCCGGCCACCTCGATCACGGCGACGTCCATGTGCCCGAAGAAGCCTTCCCACACCATCTGGGCAACGTGGGAAAGATGGATGTCCATGTAGTCCATCAACCCGGCGTTGATCTTTGCGCGGCTGACCGGGTCGGACTGGTAGGGCATCCGCAGCTCGACGCCTTCGACAGCAGCCAGCGCACCGTCGAGCTCTGGTGCGGTGGACGCGCCGGTCCACACGCTGACGGCGAAGCGGTCGCCGCTCGCCTTCGCCTCGGTCATCCGGTCGACCAGCGCCGCGGGCACTGCCTTCGGGTAGCCGGCACCGGTGAACCCGCTCATCCCGACATTCGAGCCGGCCGTGATGAACTGGGCGGCCTCTTTGGCCGACATCACCTTGTCCAGGAGTGCCTTGCAACGAACTCGCGAGCTGTCTGTCATCCCTACACCTGTCTCCATCAACGTCGGATCCCCACGGGCTGGTTCCGGACTTTGTATCACGTATGTGTCAAACGGCCCCGACCGGGCCAAAAGGGGCGGCTCGGGGCCGCGGCCGGTTCCGCACCACGGACGCGCAGGCGGCGCCCAGCGCTGGCCCCGTAACCTAACCCTCGTGAAGACCTTCGACCAGTTGTTTGCCGAGCTGTCCGACAAGGCTGCCACCCGCCCTGCTGGCTCGGGCACCGTGGTCGAGCTGGACGCCGGGGTCCACGCGATCGGCAAGAAGATCGTGGAGGAGGCTGCCGAGGTGTGGATGGCCGCCGAGTACGAGGGAAAGGCGCGCACCGCAGAGGAGATCAGCCAGCTGCTCTACCACGTGCAGGTGATGATGGTTGCTGCTGACATCTCGCTCGACGACGTCTACGCCCACCTCTGACCAGAGCGCCCGTCTTCTACGAAGTCTTCTACCCAAAGGACCCGTGACATGCTCCGAATCGCCGTGCCCAACAAGGGCTCCCTGTCCGAGCCTGCCGCCGAGATGCTGCGCGAGGCGGGCTACCGAGGTCGCCGCGACCCCAAAGAGCTGGTGCTGACCGACGTCGACAACGACATCGAGTTCTTCTTCCTGCGCCCTCGGGACATAGCGGTGTATGTGGGTCTGGGAACCCTTGACGGCGGAATCACCGGCCGGGACCTCCTGCTGGACTCGGGGGCCACGGCTTTTGAGTCGATCCCACTGGGTTTTGGCGCCTCAACCTTCCGTTACGCCGCCAGGCCCGGGGTCGCCGCGAGCGTCAAGGACATTGACGGCAAGCGTGTTGCAACCAGCTACCCGGGGCTGGTGTCCGCCCATCTCGCCGAGAACGGCCTCCGGTGCGAGGTCATCCGCCTGGACGGTGCGGTCGAGACCGCCATCACGCTGGGGGTTGCCGACGTCATCGCCGATGTCGTCGAGACCGGAACCACCTTGCGCCAGCAGGGCCTTGAGATCTTCGGAGACCCGATCCTGCTCAGCGAGGCAGTGCTTATCCAGCGGCGGGACACCCCGGAGCAGGGTGCGCTCGACATCCTGACCCGGCGCCTCCAGGGCGTGATCACCGCGCACGGCTACGTGATGATGGACTACGACGTGGCAGTCGGGCTGGTGGAGCAGGCTTGTGCCCTGACGCCAGGGCTGGAGTCACCCACCGTGTCGCCGCTGCACGACAAGGGCTTCGTCGCGGTGCGTTCGATGGTGCCGCGAAACCGCACCAACCAGGTGATGGACGAGCTCTACAACCTTGGTGCGCGGGCGATCCTGGTCACCGACATCGCCGCCTGCCGGCTCTGATGCCTGGGCCGGGTGCCGTCGCGGCACCCGACCCGTATGCCGTATTCCGCCCGCGGCGCGGGCGCCGGGTGGCCCTGACGATGGCGGCGTTGTCCATGCTGATCTTCACGGGCGGCGCCATCTCGCTGCCGCAGGTGGACCCCCTCTTCGGCGGCTGGGGCCTGCCTGACCGCCTCCTGCTTGTGGGCTGCGGCGCAGCCATCTCGTCCCTGCTCTGGCGCTATGCCACGATCCGGGCCGTTCCCGGTGTCACGACGCTGGTGATCCGTAACCTGCTCACTACTCGGACCCTCGAGTGGGCACAGATCGTCCGGGTGCAGTTCGGTGGAGGTGCGCCATGGGTGAGCGTGGACCTCGATGACACCGACACCGTTGCCGTGATGGCGATTCAGAAGGCCGACGGCGCGTTTGGCAGGGCCGAAGCAGCGCGCCTGGCCGCGCTCGTGCAGGTTCACAGCCAGCCACACCCCAGTGCATGAGGACTCAGGGCTGAGGGCTTTGGTGCCCGCAGGTGGTCAGGGCACCTTGCGCAGGCCCGGTCTCATCTGCAGAGCCAGGGCGATCTGGACCAGGATCATCACAGTCATGAGCAGCCAGATCACCGTGAAGCTTCCCGTGAGGTCCCTCAGCGCTCCGGTGACAGTGGGTCCGAAGGACGCGATCGTGTAGCTCACGAAGAAGGTCATGGCGGTCAGCCGCCCACTGCCGGCAGGGGTCTCGGCGTAGTCCACGAGGAGAACCAGTGCGAGCGAGAATCCCGCTCCCTGCCCGAGGCCGAGGAGTACAACCCACACCCAGGGGGCAGCATCGGGTGCCAGAAGCAGGCCGAGCATGCCCACGAGCCCCAGGGCCGCGGCCGGCATCAACAGGGCCCGGTGGTCGTGGATCCTGTCCGTGAGTACCGGCCCCAGAAGTCCCGACACCAGCTGGGCGCCCCCGAAGGCCGACAGCAGGAAGCCGGCCGTCGTAGGGTTCCAGCCGCGGGCCACGTACGACGGCGCGATCCAGGCCAGGCTCGAGTAGAACTGCCAGGACTGCACGGCGAGGTATGCCGCAATCAGCCAGGCTGTGGGGTGTCGCCAGGGCAGCCGATGGCTTGTCGCGGCGACCGGGTTCGCGGCCTTGTACCTCGAGATGTTCCAGGTGACCGGCGCCCAGGCCAAGGCACCAACAGCAGCGAGAAGGCTCCAGGACGCCAATGAGCCCTGCCATGATCCGAGGCGCTCTGCCAGTGGCACTGACAAGGCAGATGATGCCGCGGCCCCGCCCATCATGGCGAGCATGTAGAGGCCTGTGATCGTCCCGGTTCGTTCGGGCGGGAAGGCCGCCTTGACCAGGCGAGGCAGCAGGGTGCCGGCCACCGCGATGCCGAAGCCGGCGAAGAGCGTGCCGCCGTACAGAGCCCAGAGATGATCGCCCCACCAGCGCATCAGGAGGCCGGCAAACAGCGCGATCATCGCGATCTGCACCGAGGCTGCTGCCCCGAACCTCTGCCCCAGCCGTTGCGCCGCCGGCGCCAGCAGCCCCATGCACAGGACAGGCAACGTGGTGAGCGCGCCGATCCAGGCGCTGGAGAGGTCAAGGTCTGCGGCGATGGTCCTGGCCAGTGGCGGGACGCTCGCGATGGCCGTCCGCATGTTCGCCGAGACGGCGACCAGCGACAGCGCCATCAGCCAGAGCGGGGGCAGCTCGGCGGGGCCGCGGACCCGGTGGTCGGCAGTGCTCATGGCGTCGTGTCCAGGATAAAGTCGGCTCGGTCCCGGGTGAGGTCGTCCGCGAAGAGGGCCTCCTCGAGGATCGCCCAGCGCTGCCAGTGAGGCAGGTAGGAGTCGCCGTCGCGTTCGATGCCTCTTCGGAACCGGGTCGCACTCTCGGCCTCGAGCCAGATGAGCACCGACTCGAGCTCTGCGCCCGGCATCGCGCCGGAGCCCACACCCTCGATGAGCAGGAGCTTCGTAGGGGGGATGACGTGCCACCCGTCATACCGGTCGTGCTTCCAGTCCCACCCTCTGTATGCCGCACTCTCGCCGCGTGAGAGCGGGGCCAGGACCTGGTCGTGAAGATCGGCAACCGCCTGACGCAGGCCGTCCCAACCGGGGTAGAGGTCGTCCATGTGCAGAAGGACCGCACCGGGAAGGCGTTGGGCGAGGGCGGCCGCGAAGTCTGTCTTCCCTGCGCCACTGGGCCCATCGATGGCGACGACTTTCGTGTCGCCGCAGAGGGGTTGGGCCTCGTCGATCGACTGAAGCGCCACTGCGATGGCCTCTTCGGTCGTCGTGAAGTGCATAGGTGGACTCTAGACAGCGGGGGAGGGAGGCGGACTGATCGGTACGCTCGCGTGGTGAGTGTCGCGATACGGGTCATCCCCTGCCTTGATGTGGACGCAGGCCGCGTGGTCAAGGGGGTCAACTTCGAGAACCTGCGTGACGCGGGTGATCCCGTCGAGCTGGCCAGGCGTTATGACGGGCAGGGCGCCGACGAGCTGACGTTCCTTGACGTCACCGCGAGCAGCGGCAACCGCGAGACCACCTACGACGTCGTCCGCCGGACTGCAGAGCAGGTCTTCATCCCGCTGACCGTGGGCGGGGGCGTCCGCACCGTCGATGACGTGGACCGTCTGCTGCGGGCCGGAGCCGACAAGGTGGGGGTCAACACCGCTGCGATCACCCGCCCGGAGCTGATTGCGGACATCGCCGATCGTTTCGGCTCCCAGGTGCTCGTGCTGTCGGCAGACGTCCGGCGTCGACGGGACCGAAACGGCGATTCCACAGGTGAGTTCGAGGTGACCACGCACGGGGGTCGCGACGGGACAGGGCTGGACGCCATTGCCTGGTGCGCACGGGCTGCAGAGCTGGGGGCGGGGGAGATCCTGCTCAACTCGATGGATGCCGACGGCACCAAAGACGGGTTCGACCTGGAGCTGATCCGGGCGGTTCGACAGGTCGTGAGCGTGCCGCTGATCGCCAGCGGTGGCGCCGGCAAGGCTGGCGACTTCGCCCCGGCCGTGGCTGCGGGTGCCGACGCGGTTCTTGCCGCCAGCGTCTTCCACTTCGGTGACCTCACCATCGGCCAGGTGAAGGACGAGCTGCGCAGCCACGGTCTGCCGGTCCGCTGAGGCTGTGAGCCAGGCTGCGGCAGGCTGAGCCAGTCTGATTCCGACGCGGATGTCTGGTGGGCTCAGAGGGCCGCGAGGGCTTCCTCGGGCCCGGAGATGTCGATCTGGGCGACGCCCCGGCGACCGAACGAGTGGAGCAGCAGCTCACCTGGCGTGCCCTTGACGACGACAGTGCCGAGCCCGGTCAAGGCATGGGCCTGCCGGCGGCCGAGACCCGGTGCCACGAGCACGACGCCCACCCGCGAGCGTGAGTACCTCAGCCGAGCCATCCCCGACACGATGCCCCAGAGCGCCCTCTCGAGATCGGCGGGCAGCTCACGAGCAGTCCAGCCCTCGCCGCCTCGCAGAACGTCCTCGTGGTGGACGAAGAACTCTGCAGTGTTGAGCGCCTCGTCGACCCGGCCGATGGAGGCAGGGGACCAGGGCGGCGGCCCGGTTCTGACCTGCTCGACCAGGCGGGGCCATTCCCAGGCGGCATACTCGTTCTGCACCTGTTCCGTGCGGCCGGCCAGACCGGGCACCAGGATTCCGGCGGCAGCGTCTGGTCGACGCTCGCGCACCACCAGGTGAGCCGCCAGATCCTTGGTCAGCCAGGGCGAGCACAGTGTGGGTGCCTCGGGACCAACCCGTTCGAAGGTGTCGCACAGGGCGTGGCGCTCGTTTTGGGCGAACCGGGTCATGCTCAGCCGCCTTCGACGATCGACACGCCGAGCAGGACCACGCCCAGCGCGCACACCAGCCCGACCGTTCCCCAGACACTCTTGAGAACCGGGCTCTTGGCAAACGTGTGCAGCGCAGCGCCCAGGCCGGAGAGTGCCACAAGCGTCAGCTTGATCATCAAGGTGGTCTGCAGGGCATCGCTCATCTCGTCGCCGCCGGTGAGCATCCAGATGCCGGTCAGCACGAGAACGGCAAACGCCGGCCAGCCGACCCATGCGAAGACACGGGCGGCCGGGGCGACGGCATTGGGTGCAACGCGGCGCAGCGGCCCCACGAGCGCGGCCAGGACGATCTGGCCGCCCACCCAGATGGTCGCTCCGAGCACGTGCAGGGTCAGTCGGATCACGTCGAGGTCGATGGGAAGCATCCCTAGATCCAACACGCAGGGTTCTGATGCCTTTGACGAGGGGGTGGCACGGCAGAATGTCAACGTGTCCCAGCCTCCCTCGCAGTCTCCCTCGCAGTCCCCGGCTCAGTCCTCCGCACAGTCCTCCTCACAGTCCTTCCAGGGGCCATCGCTCGACGCCGAGCTGGCCGCCCGTCTGAAGCGCGACGGTGCCGGCCTCGTCTGCGCTGTCGTGCAGCAGCACGACAGCCGTGAGGTGCTGATGGTCGGCTGGATGGACGACGAGGCGCTTCGCCGGACCCTGACGTCCGGGCGGGTGACCTTCTGGTCGCGCAGCCGTGGCGAGTACTGGCGCAAGGGCGACACCTCGGGCCACGTCCAGTACGTCAGGACGGTCGCCCTCGACTGCGACGGTGACACCGTGCTCGTCCGCGTCGACCAGGTCGGCGCGGCCTGCCACACCGGATCGCGCACCTGTTTCGACGGTCATGACCTGGGAGCCGTCCATGGACATCCCGATGAGTGAGCCCACCCCCGACCTCGGGTACGGCGTGACGTGGCCCTCGCTGGACGAGTTCTGCGCGTTGGCGCGCAGTCGCCGGGTCATCCCCGTGGTCCGCCGGCTGCTGGCCGACGCGGAGACGCCGGTAGGGGTGTACCGCAAGCTCGCCAAGAACGCCCCCGGCACCTTCTTGCTGGAGTCCGCCGAGCACGGTGGAGTGTGGTCCCGCTACTCGATCGTCGGTGCGGCCTGCGGTGCCGTGCTGACGGAGAAGGATGGCGACACGCACTGGATCGGGGACCCGCCCGTCGGAGTCCCCACCACTGGCAACCCGCTGGAGGCACTGCGTGCGACCGTCTCCGCGCTCGCGACCGACCCGATCCCGGGTCTGCCGCCGTTGACCGGTGGCATGGTCGGTGCCATCACGTACGACGCCGTGCGTCGCTGGGAGAAGGTCCCGGACACGGCTCCCGACGAGCTGCTCCTGCCGGAGCTCGCCATGATGCTCGCCACGGATCTCGCGGTCCTGGACCATTCGGACGGCTCGCTGCTGCTGGTCGCCAACGCGGTCAACTACGACGCGACCGACGAACGCGTTGACGATGCCTGGACCGATGCAGTTGCCCGGCTCGACCGGATGACGGCCGACCTGGGTGCGGCGGCCCCCAGCACCGTGGCTGTGATGGTGCCGACGTCACCCGAGGCATCCAGCAACCACACCCCCGAGCAGTTCCGCGCCATGGTCGAGGCCGGCAAGGAGGCCATCCGGGCCGGCGAGGTCTTCCAGGTCGTCCTCTCGCAGCGCTTCTCCATGGACTGCCCCGCCGACGCGCTTGATGTCTACCGGGTCCTTCGCGCGTCCAACCCCAGCCCCTACATGTACCTCCTGCGGCTCCCGGCGCCGGACGGCACGGCATACGACGTGGTCGGCTCGAGTCCCGAGGCACTGGTCAAGGTGAGCGGAAGACGGGCCATCACCCATCCGATTGCCGGGTCGCGGCCACGAGGGGACACCCCCGAGGCAGATGTTGCCAATGCCGAAGACCTGCTGGCCGATGCCAAGGAGCGTTCTGAGCACGTCATGCTCGTCGACCTGTCCCGCAACGACCTGCAGCGCGTGTGTCACGCCGGGACCGTGGACGTCGTGGAGTTCATGACGATCCGGCGCTACAGCCACATCATGCATCTTGAGTCCACGGTGGTGGGTGACATCCGCCCAGACCAGAGTGCCTATGACGTGCTGGTGGCGACTTTCCCCGCAGGGACGCTCTCAGGGGCGCCAAAGCCCCGCGCAATGGCACTGATCGACGAGCTCGAGCCGAGCCGTAGGGGCATCTACGGCGGTGTTGTCGGCTACCTCGACTTCCATGGCGACCTCGACATGGCCATTGCGATCCGTACGGCTGTGGTCAAGGACGGCCGGGCCTACGTGCAGGCCGGCGGGGGGATCGTCGCGGACTCCGTGCCCCAGCTTGAGCTGGAGGAGAGCGTGAACAAGGCCGCGGCGGCCCTGCGGGCGGTGGCCTCGGCCTCGGAGCTGCGGGCGCCATGATCGACGCCCTGACCAGCAAACGACTCGTGGTGGTCCTCGTGCTGGTCAGCGCCGCAGTCATCCTTGTCAGCGGTTCTCGTGAGTGGGTCTCGGGGACGGCCGACAGTGCCGTCAGCGCCGGGCTCGGCGCGACCGTCCTGCACGGGACGGGCTCTGAGGTGGCACCGGGGGCCTTGGCCGCAGCCCTGGTCGGGCTTGCCTCCGCTGTGGCCGTGGCCACCTCCGGCACCGTGGTGCGCTTCATCGCCGCGTGCACGGCGTTGCTGGCCGCGATCCTGTGCGGTGCGGCGACCATCGGCGTGCTGGTCGACCCTGATGGCGCGCTTGGCAGCCTTGCGGCGGCGGGCACGGGTCGCAGCGGGGCGCTGGCCGCCAACGGTCGGGTGACGGTCTGGGTCTGGGTCGCACTCGCGGCCGCGCTGGCCATGGGGGTGGGAGGCCTGGGCGCAGTGGTCGGCGCACGGCGGTGGCGGGGGCTCTCCAGCAGGTATGACGCGCCGGTGGCGGACGACGGGTTCGGCGGGAAGGGAGCCAAGGGCAAGGCTTCAGCTCCAGGGCACGACTCCGCGTGGGACCAGCTGTCCCGCGGAGAGGACCCCACCAACGAGGGATGAGCAAGGCCTCGCCCGCTCGCTGACCTGTCCTGGGGCCAATTCGGCCCATGACCCGCTCGCCGATAGCCTTGCCGGGTGTCTGTCCTCGACGAGATCATTGCCGGCGTCCGTGAGGACCTCGCGGTCCGAGCCGCCCGCGTCTCGATGGACGAGCTCCGGTCCCTCGTGCAGCAGGTCGCGCCACCCCTGGATGCTTTCGGGGTCCTGAGCGCTGGGGAGGGCGTCAAGGTGATCGCCGAGGTGAAGCGATCCAGTCCGAGCAAGGGTCCGCTGGCCGTGATCGCTGATCCCGGGGAGCTGGCGGCCGACTACGCCGCCGGTGGCGCCAGCGTGATCAGCGTCCTGACCGAGCAGCGCCGGTTCGGGGGAAGTCTCAAGGACCTTTCCGCGGTCCGCACTGCCGTTGACGTCCCGGTGCTCCGCAAGGACTTTGTCGTCTCGGCCTACCAGCTGTGGGAGGCGCGTGCCTATGGGGCCGACCTCGTGCTGCTGATCGTGGCCGCCCTGGACCAGCCCACGCTGACCAGCCTGCGAGAGATCGCCGAGTCCCTGGGGATGACGGCTTTGGTCGAGGTGCACGACGAGGCCGAGACCGACCGGGCGGTCGAGGCCGGTGCGCGAGTCATCGGCGTGAACGCCCGCAACCTCAAGACGCTCGATGTCGACCGTGGGACCTTCGCCCGGGTGGCGCCCCGCATCCCGCCGCAGATCGTCAAGGTCGCTGAGTCCGGCGTCCGGGGGCCCCAGGATGTCCTCGACTACGCCCGGGCCGGTGCAGATGCTGTGCTCGTCGGGGAGACCCTGGTGACCGGTGGCAGCCCCAGGCAGGCTGTTGCTGACCTCGTTGCCGCCGGTACCAACGGGCTGCGGCCCAGGCAAGAGGCGTGATGAGCGACCAGCCGAACCAGCCTGCTCAGGGCGCGCCCGCGGGCCGCTTCGGTGCCTTCGGCGGTCGCTATGTCCCCGAAGCCCTGGTGGCTGCCCTCGAACAGCTCGACGAGGCGCGGCGCAAGGCGAACAGCGATCCGGCCTTCCAGGGCGAGCTCGAGCGACTGCATCGCACCTACACAGGCCGTCCGAGCATCCTCACGGAGGTTCCGCGCTTCGCGGCCCATGCGGGGGGAGCCCGCGTCCTGCTCAAGCGTGAGGACCTCAACCACACGGGCTCGCACAAGCTCAACAACGTGCTCGGCCAGGCGCTCCTGACCAAGCGGATGGGCAAGACGCGCATCATCGCGGAGACGGGCGCGGGTCAGCACGGCGTAGCCAGTGCGACTGCGGCTGCTCTGATGGGCCTCGAGTGCACCGTGTACATGGGTCAGAAGGACACGGAGCGCCAGGCGCTGAACGTCGCCCGGATGCAGCTGCTCGGCGCAGAGGTCATCCCCGTGAGCCACGGCAGCCAGACGCTCAAGGACGCGATCAACGAGGCGATGCGCGACTGGGTCGCAAACGTCGAGACCACCCACTACCTCATCGGTACGGTCACCGGCCCGCACCCGTTCCCGGTCATGGTGCGGGACTTCCAGCGGATCATCGGCGTCGAGGCAAGAGCCCAGGTGCTCGACCTCGTCGGCCGGCTGCCTGATGCGGTTTGCGCCTGTGTCGGCGGGGGCTCCAACGCCATGGGCATCTTCCACCGGTTCATCGACGACGCCTCGGTCCGCCTCATCGGGCTCGAGGCGGGCGGCGACGGCGTGGACACGGACAAGCACGCATCCCGGTTCAGCACCGGGCTCCCCGGGGTCCTGCACGGGGCGTTCACGTACGTCCTCCAGGACGACGACGGGCAGACCCTGGAGTCCCACTCGATCTCGGCCGGGCTGGACTACCCCAGCGTCGGGCCCGAGCACTCATTCCTGCGAGACTCCGGCCGGGCCGAGTATCGGCCGATCACGGACACGGAGGCGATGGACGCCTTCTCGCTCCTGTGCCGGACCGAGGGAATCATCCCGGCGATCGAGAGCGCGCACGCACTCGCCGGCGCGCTCGAAATTGGTCGCGAGCTTGGCCCCAGCGGCCTCGTCCTGGTCAACCTGTCCGGGCGAGGCGACAAGGACGTGGACACAGCAGCCCGATGGTTCGGGTTGCTCGACGGCTCCTTGGACAAGAAGTGAGCGGCGTCGCGGCGGTCCTGGCCAAGGCCAAGAGCCAGGGACGGGCCGCCCTCGTGGGCTATCTGCCCGTCGGGTATCCGGACGTCCCCGGGTCCATCGAGGCGATGGTTGCCATGGTCGGCGCTGGCGTGGACATCGTTGAGATCGGGGTGCCCTACACCGACCCGTTGATGGACGGCCCCGTCATTGCGCATGCTGCCGACGTCGCGCTCAAGGGCGGGACCAGGCTGGCGGACGTGTTCAAGGCGGTTAAGGCTGTGGCCGAGACTGGCGCCCCCGCGTTGGTCATGACCTACTGGAATCCCGTTCTCCGCTATGGCGTCGACCGCTTCGCCGACGACCTGGCCAGGGCTGGCGGGGCCGGTCTGATCACGCCGGATCTCATTCCGGACGAGGGCGCCGAGTGGATCGCGGCTGCGAAGCGCAACGACCTCGACCGTGTCTTCCTGGTTGCCCCGAGCTCGACCCCCGATCGGCTTCGCAGCACGACCGCGGCCTGTCGCGGGTTCGTCTACGCCGCCTCGACCATGGGGGTCACCGGGGAGCGGACGACGGTCGGCGACGCAGCCGAGAAGCTGGTTGCCAGGACGCGTCTGATGACGGACACCCCGATCTGTGTCGGACTCGGTGTCTCAACCGGAGCCCAGGCCGCGCAGGTTGCGGCCTTCGCGGACGGTGTCATCGTGGGATCGGCTCTGGTGCGATGCCTCACCGACGCCGGGTCGAGCGAGGACGCTCTCACGGGGATCCGCAAGCTCACGGCCGATCTGGCTGCCGGCGTCCGACGGGAGGGCTGAGCCCCATGCGCCTCCCTGGAGGCGGAGGACGGATGGCAGATATCGTCGGCCTGCTGGCACGCCTGATCCTTGGGGTCGTCCTGGTGCTCGCCGGGGCCCTGAAGGTGACCTCACCTGCCGTCTCGGCCAGGGCCGTACGCGCCTTCCAGATTCTCCCGTACGACTTCGCCGCGTACGTTGGCTACGCCTTGCCCGTGGTCGAGATCCTGATCGGGCTGCTCCTGGTCGCGGGCCTGTTCACCCGTGTTTCGGCCTTGGTCGGCGGTCTCCTGATGCTCGCCTTCATCATCGGCATCAGCTCGGCCTGGATCCGCGGGCTGAGCATCGACTGCGGCTGTTTCGGCGGCGGGGGAACTATTGCTGGCAGCCAGACGCAGTACCTGCCAGACCTGCTTCGCGACGCGGGCCTCGTAGCCTGTGCCGCGTGGCTGGTGGTGCGGCCACGTACGGCATACAGCCTTGATCACCGTTTGTTCAGCCAGCCCGGTTAGAGGAGAGATCACCCCCATGCGTCCAGACGCCAAGAAGAAGATCGCCACGGTCACGCCCAAGAAGGGACCAAACCCGATCGTCATCGGGGCTGCCGTTGCCGTGGTCCTGATCGTGGCTGTGGTGGTGGCGATCGTGATGGCGAACAACGGCAAGACCGGGTCCGCGAGCGACGGAACCAGCGGGAGCACCCAGCCGGCCGGAGCCGTCAGCAGCGACGGTGGTGGCATCTTGGTCAACAAGGCGACGGCCAAGAGCAACGCGCCCACCCTTGACCTCTATGAGGACTTTCAGTGCCCCACGTGCGGCGCCCTGGAGAAGGCGATGGGGCCGACCATGACCTCGTTGTCCGACGCCGGCGACATCAAGTTCATCATCCACACCCTGACCTTCCTGGACGACAACCTCAAGAACGACTCGTCCAAGCGGGCGACCAACGCGGCGGCCTGCGCCTCCGACGCAGGCAAGTTCCTGCCTTACCACGCCCTGGTATTCGCGGCCCAGCCTGCTCAGGAGGGCGCCGGGTACACGGACGCCCAGCTCACCCAGTTCGCGACGGAGGCGGGCATCACGGGTCCCGCCCTGACCACGTGGCAGCAGTGCGCCTCGTCGGGTCACTACGACCAGTTCGTCATCGATGTGCAGGATGCCTCCAGCCGGGCCGGGATCAACTCGACCCCAACGGTGAAGCTGGACGGCAAGGACATCACCAGGACCCTGTCGACGCCAGAGGCCCTGGTCGCCCAGGTCAAGGCCGCCACTAAGTGATCGCGTCCATCCCCAGCCCGGGGCAGTCGGTCTGGTTCATCGGCGCGTTCCCCATCCGGGCATACGCCCTGTGCATCCTCGTGGGCATCGTGGTGGCGGTCTGGATCGCGCAGCGGCGGCTCGTGGACCGGGGCGGCAAGCCCGGGCAGGCGCTGGATGTGGCGACCTGGGCCGTGCCCTTCGGGATCGTCGGAGGCCGGCTCTATCACGTGATCTCCAGCCCGCAGGCGTACTTCGGCGCGGGCGGGCACCCCATGAACGCGTTCAAGATCTGGGAGGGCGGCCTCGGCATCTGGGGAGCTGTGGCCCTCGGGGCAGTGGGCGCCTGGATCGGGTGTCGTCGCAGCGGGGTCGACTTCCTGGACTTCGCCGACGCGGCCGCACCGGGCGTGGTGCTGGCCCAGGCGATCGGCCGGTGGGGCAACTACTTCAACAACGAGCTGTATGGCGCGCGGACCGATGCTCCCTGGGGTCTGCAGATCCACTGCTGGGACCAGGGCGCCGGAGGGGCCGTCGCCTGCCCGGGTGGCACAACCACCATCCTGGGCACGTTCCAGCCGACGTTCCTGTTCGAGTCCGTGTGGTGCCTGCTCGTCGCCCTGGCGCTGGTGCTGGTCGACCGGCGGTTCGCCCTGGCGAAGGGCCAGGTGTTCGCACTCTACGGAATGCTCTACACCCTCGGGCGGATCGTCATCGAGGCGATGCGCACGGATGAGGCAAACCACATCCTTGGGCTCCGACTCAACGTCTGGACGTCGGCAGTCGTCTTCGCCGGCTCGGCATTCGCCTACTGGCGGCTCGGTGTTCGAGCCCGCGACTCTGAAGACCGAGATCTCGAGGTTGCCGAGGTTCCCGAGAATGCCGAGAATGCTGAGAATGCCGAAGAGCCTGAGGCGGAGAAGGCCGAAGACCGCGAAGAGGAGAAGAATGTCTCTCACGGTGAGGCCGGCGAGGTGAGCGCCGAGCCCGGATCCAGAGCTGACGACGCCTCATCATCTCAACATCTGGACTGACCTGTCCCGCCTGTCAGGACTCCCGGCTTTCCGGTATCCTTCCCTGACCACGCTGGCCAGTGCCGTCCACGCCTGGTTCTCCGGGCCGCATCTCGAGACGTCAAGGACGGTGTCGAATCTTGTCTAGGCTTTTTTCCGCTCAGCCGCGGAACCAGGGTTTGTACAACTCCGAGCTCGAGCACGATGCCTGCGGGGTCGCGTTCATCGCCACGATGCGCGGCAGTGCCGGGCACGACATCATCGAGCACGCGCTGACCGCGTTGCGCAACCTCGAGCATCGGGGCGCGACCGGCGCAGACCCCACGGTTGGTGACGGAGCAGGCATCCTGACCCAGATCCCGGACGCCTTCCTGCGCGCCGTCGTGGATTTCGAGCTTCCCCCCAAGGGCGGCTACGCCGCCGGCATCGCCTTCCTGCCCGCGGACGCGGAGGAGCGGAGCGTCGCCGAGGCAACGATCTCGTCCCTGGCCGCAGACGAGGGGCTGAACGTCCTCGGGTGGCGTGACCTGCCGATCGCCACGGACCTGGTCGGTGAGACGGCCCGCGCCTGTATGCCGTTCTTCCGCCAGCTGTTCGTCAGCGCATCCGGCTGTCACGAGGTGGGTCTGGGCCTGGAGCGAATGGCATTCTGCCTGCGCAAGCGGGCCGAGCACGAGGCAGCGGTGTACTTCCCGTCCCTCTCGACACGCACGATGGTCTACAAGGGCATGCTCACGACCGACCAGCTCGAGCCCTTTTTTCCCGACCTGTCCGACCACCGGTTTGTCACCGAGCTGGCGCTGGTCCACTCGCGCTTCTCGACCAACACCTTCCCGTCCTGGCCGCTCGCCCACCCCTACCGGATGATCGCCCACAACGGTGAGATCAACACCGTGAAGGGCAACCGCAACTGGATGCAGGCTCGCGAGAGCCAGCTCGCCAGTGACGTGATTCCAGGTGACCTTGAACGTCTCCTCCCGATCTGCACGAAGGGAGTGTCGGACTCCGCCTCCTTTGACGAGGTCCTCGAGCTCCTTCATCTGGGTGGTCGCTCCCTGCCCCATGCGGTCCTGATGATGATCCCGGAGGCGTGGGAGAACCACGCGGAGATGGACCCGGCTCGCAAGGCGTTCTACGAGTTCCACGCCTCGTTCATGGAGCCGTGGGACGGGCCGGCCTGCGTGACCTTCACCGACGGCACCGTCATAGGGGCCGTGCTGGACCGCAACGGTCTTCGTCCAGGACGTTACTGGGTCACCGACGACGGCCTGGTGGTCCTCGCCTCCGAGACCGGGGTGCTCGACCTCGAGCCCGGCCGCGTGGTCCGCAAGGGCCGACTGCAGCCGGGACGCATGTTCCTGGTCGACACCGAGTCCGGCCGAATCATCAGCGACGACGAGGTGAAGTCCTCACTGGCGGCGGAGAACCCGTACGAGAACTGGCTCCATGCCGGCATGATCAACCTTGAGGACCTGCCCGAGCGTGAGCACATCGTGCACACACCGGCGTCCGTCGCCCGTCGTCAGCAGACGTTCGGCTACACCCAGGAAGAGCTGCGGATCCTGGTCAGCCCGATGGCAAAGACCGGGGGAGAGGCTCTCGGCTCGATGGGCACCGACAGTCCCATCGCTGTGCTCTCCGATCGCCCTCGCCTCATCTTCGACTACTTCACCCAGCTCTTCGCCCAGGTGACGAACCCGCCCCTGGATGCCATCCGCGAAGAGCTCGTCACGTCGCTGGGCACCGTGATCGGCCCAGAGGGCAACGCCTTGTCCGTCGGACCGGCTTCGGCCCGGCAGGTCGTCCTGCCGTTCCCGGTGCTGGACAACGACGAGCTGGCCAAGATCGTGCACATCAACGCGGATGGCAACCTGCCGGGTTACACCACCTACGTGGTCAAGGGTCTGTACGACGTGAGCGGTGGTGCCCCCGCGATGAAGGCCCGCCTCGAGGAGATCTTCGTCGAGGTGTCGCAGGCAATGAGCGACGGTGCGCGCTTCGTCGTGCTTTCGGACCGCGACTCAGGCCGCGATCTCGCGCCCATCCCGACGCTGCTGCTCACCTCGGCAGTGCACCATCACCTGATCCGTGAGAAGACCCGCACCCAGGTGGGGTTGCTCGTCGAGGCCGGTGACGTCCGTGAGGTTCATCATGTGGCGCTGCTCATCGGCTACGGTGCTGCCGCCGTCAACCCCTACCTGGCCATGGAGTCGGTGGAGGACCTCGTTCGCTCGGGTGCCCTTTCCGGAGTCAGCGCCGACAAGGCGGTCCGGAACCTGATCAAGGCGCTCGGCAAGGGCGTGCTCAAGGTCATGTCCAAGATGGGCATCTCGACAGTGGCGTCCTACCGAGGCGCGCAGGTCTTCGAGGCGATCGGGCTCTCCCAGGAGCTGATCGACTCGTACTTCACGGGCACCATCTCCCAGCTGGGCGGCATCGGGCTGGACGTGGTGGCGAGCGAGGTGGCGGCACGGCACGCCACGGCATACCCGCCCGACGGTGTGCGTCTGCCGCACCGCAAGCTGGACGTGGGCGGGGAGTACCAATGGCGCCGCGAGGGCGAGCCTCACCTCTTTGACCCGGACACGGTCTTTCGGCTGCAGCACTCCACCCGAGCGCGCCGCTATGACGTCTTCAAGCAGTACACAGCGCGGGTGGACGAGCAGTCCGAGCGGCTGATGACGCTGCGTGGCCTGTTCCAGCTCGCGGCCGGACGAACGGCGGTGCCCATCGACGAGGTCGAGCCGATCAGCAAGATCGTGGCCCGCTTCAGCACCGGGGCGATGAGCTACGGGTCGATCAGCCAGGAGGCGCACGAGACGCTTGCCGTGGCCATGAACCACATGGGCGGCCGGTCGAACACGGGGGAGGGCGGCGAGGACGAGGATCGACTGCTGGACCCGATCCGGCGGTCGGCGGTCAAACAGGTCGCCTCCGGTCGGTTCGGAGTTACCTCCCTGTATCTGACCCAGGCAGACGACATCCAGATCAAGATGGCTCAGGGTGCCAAGCCGGGCGAGGGTGGCCAGCTACCGGGCCACAAGGTCTATCCCTGGGTGGCCAAGGTGCGTCACTCAACCCCCGGGGTAGGGCTGATCTCACCGCCGCCGCACCACGACATCTACTCCATCGAGGACCTGGCTCAGCTGATCCACGACCTCAAGAACGCGAACCCCGAGGCGCGCGTCCACGTCAAGCTCGTGTCCGAGGTCGGTGTCGGAACGGTCGCGGCAGGGGTCAGCAAGGCGCACGCGGACGTCGTGCTCATCTCCGGCCATGACGGTGGGACCGGCGCTTCGCCACTCACCTCGCTCAAGCACGCTGGAGCGCCATGGGAGCTGGGGCTTGCCGAGACCCAGCAGACTTTGGTGCTCAACGGTCTCCGTGAGCGGATCGTGGTCCAGGTTGACGGCCAGCTCAAGACCGGACGCGACGTTGTGGTCGCGGCACTGCTGGGCGCCGAGGAGTTCGGCTTCGCCACTGCGCCGCTGGTGGTGAGCGGCTGCGTGATGATGCGTGTCTGCCACCTGGACACCTGCCCGGTGGGTATCGCAACCCAGAATCCCGAGCTCCGTTCGCGCTTCTCCGGCAAGCCGGAGTTCGTGGAGACGTTCTTCGAGTACATCGCCCAGGAGGTGCGCGAGCACCTGGCCGCCCTGGGCCTGCGCTCCGTCGAGGAAGCCATCGGCGAGGCATCGTTGCTCGAGGTCGCAGCAGCGGTACAGCACTGGAAGGCCAGTGGTCTTGACCTCGCGCCGATCCTCACCGAGGTCAAATCGGTCGATGGCGCGCCGCGGCGCAACACCATGGCCCAGGCTCACGGCCTCGAGAAGGCCCTCGACCACCGGTTGATCGAGATGAGCCAGGATGCCCTGCGGGACAAGACTCCCGTGCGCATCGAGCTCCCCATCCGTAACGTCAACCGAACCGTGGGCACGATGCTCGGCCACGAGGTGACCAAGGCCTACCCCCACGGTCTGCCGGACGGCACGATCGACGTCCAGCTGTCGGGATCGGCTGGACAGTCCCTGGGTGCATTCCTCCCCGCCGGCATTACCCTGCGGCTGTATGGCGATGCGAATGACTATGTGGGCAAGGGTCTTTCGGGTGGGCGAGTGGTTGTTCGGCCGGACCGCTCGGCTTCCTTGCCCGCAGAGCAGAACGTCATCGCCGGCAACGTGATCGCCTACGGGGCAACCAGCGGTGAGGTCTTCCTGCGCGGCCAGGTCGGTGAGCGGTTCTGCGTGCGCAACTCAGGTGCCACCGCAGTAGTCGAAGGCCTTGGTGACCACGGCTGCGAGTACATGACCGGGGGAACCGTGCTGGTCCTTGGACCGACCGGCCGCAACTTCGCCGCAGGGATGTCCGGTGGGGTGGCCTACGTCCTGGACCTGCGTGAGGACAGGGTCAACCGCGATCTTGTCGACCTGATGGCGCTGCGCGAGGGCGACGTGGCCATCGTGCACGAGCTGTTGACCAAACATCGCCAGTGGACCGAGTCTGCAGTAGCCGGAAGGCTGCTCGCCGACTGGGACAATGTCTCGAGCCGATTCACCCTTGTGCTGCCACGCGACTATCAGCGAGTGCTGGACGTGCGCGCCACAGCCCAGGCCGAGGGTCTCGACCTCAACGGTCCCCAGGTGTGGGAGCGAATCATGGAGGCCTCACGTGGCTGATCCTCAGGGGTTCCTGTCAACAAGAGAGCGCGACCTCCCCAAGCGTCGTCCTGTCTCGGTTCGACTGATGGACTGGCACGAGGTCTACGAGCAGCAAGAGGTCGGCCGGCTCCAGAAGCAGGCCGGTCGCTGCATGGACTGCGGTATTCCTTTCTGCCACAACGGCTGCCCGCTCGGCAACCTCATTCCCGAGTGGAACGACCTGGCCTGGAAGGGGTCCTGGCGCGAGGCGATCGAGCGGCTTCACGCCACCAACAACTTTCCGGAGTTCACCGGTCGGCTGTGCCCGGCACCGTGTGAGACGGCCTGCGTGCTCGGTATCAACCAGCCCGCCGTGACCATCAAGCAGATCGAGGTCACGACCGTCGAGCGGGCCTTCGATGCCGGAGCAGTTGGTCCCCAGGCGCCGGACCGGCTGACCGGAAAGACCGTTGCCGTAGTCGGGTCTGGCCCGGCAGGTCTGGCCGTTGCCCAACAGCTGACCAGGGCCGGCCATACGGTCGCAGTCTTCGAGCGTGCCGACAAAGCCGGCGGCCTGATGCGTTACGGCATACCGGAGTTCAAGATGGAGAAGTCCGTCCTGGACCGTCGTCTGGCCCAGATGGAGGCCGAGGGCACGCGGTTCCGGAACGGCGTTGATGTCGGCGGTGACCTCACCGGCAGACAGCTGCGTGAACGCTATGACGCCGTCGTTCTTGCCATCGGGGCCACAGTCCCTCGTGACCTGTCCGTCCCCGGGCGGAAGCTGGACGGTGTCCTTCAGGCCATGGAGTTCCTGCCGCCCGCCAACCGTGCCGCCCTTGGCGAAGCGGTCGAGAACCAGGTCGTTGCGACCGGCAAGGACGTCATCGTCATCGGTGGTGGCGACACGGGAGCGGACTGCATCGGAACTGCGCTGCGCCAGGGCGCAAAGTCGGTGACCTCCCTGGAGATCATGCCCCGCCCCGGCGAGGACCGCCCCGCGGGCCAGCCGTGGCCGACGTACCCCATGCTTTTCCGTGTTGCGGCCGCACACGAGGAGGGCGGGGAGCGCGTATACGCAGTGAACACCAAGGAGATCCTGGGCGACGAGCAGGGCAGTGTCCGGGCCTTGCGCCTGGTCGAGGTTGGGCCAAGCTCCAGCGGCTTCGCCGAGGTCGAGGGCACCGAACGCGAGATTCCCGCGCAGCTGGTGCTGCTGGCCATGGGGTTCCTTGGGCCTGAGACCAACGGCGTGGTCGCACAGCTCGGGGTGGAGCTGGACGAACGCTCGAACATCAAGCGGGACAAGGCTTTCATGACGTCGGTGCCAGGTGTCTTCGTTGCCGGGGACGCCGGCCGGGGCCAGTCGCTGATCGTCTGGGCGATCGCCGAAGGCCGCTCGGCAGCAGCCGGCGTCGATGCCTATCTCATGGCTCGGGCCTCGGCGCTTCCCCGCCCGGTGAACCCTACTGACCGGCCGCTCACGGTCTGAGATCGAACGCCTACCCACTCTCGTCCTGACCGGTAGACAAAATAGGATTGATGTCATGCGTCGCGCGAAGATCGTCTGCACCCTCGGCCCGGCAACATCCTCACCCGAGGGCGTTCGTGCCCTCGTCGCTGCGGGGATGGACGTCGCCCGGCTCAACCTCTCGCACGGGGACTACGCGGACCACGAAGCGGTTTATACCGAGGTGCGCAAGGCCAGCGATGAGCTCGGCAGGGCGGTTGGCGTGCTCGTCGACCTGCAGGGGCCCAAGATCCGGACCGGCTCTTTCTCCGGTGGCCCGGTCCTGCTGGCCAAGGGTGATCGCTTCACCATCACCGTCGATGACATTCCTGGCGGTCAGGATGGCGTGTCGACGACCTACAAGGGACTGCCCGGGGACGTCGTGCCTGGCGACCGGCTACTGATCGATGACGGCAAGGTGACCCTGGTGGCCCTCGAGGTCACCGCCAGTGACGTCGTCACGGAGGTCATTGAGGGCGGGTTCGTCTCCGACCACAAGGGGATCAATCTGCCAGGCGTGGCGGTCAGCGTGCCCGCCTTGTCGGACAAGGACGAGGCGGACCTGCGCTGGGCCCTGAGGCTGCAAGCGGACTTCATCGCACTGTCCTTCGTGCGTGATGCCGCGGACATCAGGCGGGTTCACGAGATCATGGACGAGGAGGGCGTTCGGCTGCCGGTGATCGCCAAGATCGAGAAGCCCCAGGCTGTCAAGAACCTTCGGGAGATCATCAAGGCGTTCGACGCCATCATGGTGGCCCGCGGTGACCTTGGCGTTGAGCTGCCGTTCGAGGAGGTTCCTCTGGTCCAGAAGCTGGCCATCGAGATATCACGGCGTAACGCCAAGCCCGTGATCGTGGCCACCCAGGTGCTCGACTCCATGATCGAGAACTCGCGGCCGACCCGGGCAGAGGTCAGCGACTGCGCAAACGCAGTCCTTGACGGCGCCGACGCCATCATGCTTTCTGGCGAGACGAGCGTCGGCAAGTGGCCGATCGAAGCGGTGGCCGCGATGGCCCGGATCATCGAGAGCACCGAGGAGCATGGCCTGGAGCGCGTTCCGGGTCTCGGCACCCGGCCGCACACCGTCGGCGGAGCCGTCACGGCCGCGGCCGTAGAGATCGGCCAGCTCCTGGGAGCCAAGTACCTCGTGACCTTCACGCTCTCCGGGGACTCGGCCAAGCGGCTCTCCCGGCTCCGCTCGAACCTGCCCATGCTGGCGTTCACCCCGACGCAGGCGACGCGCTCACAGCTTTCGCTGACGTGGGGCATCGAGACCTATCTGGTTCCCATGGTCCGGCACACCGACGAGATGGCGAGGCAGGTCGACGAGTCACTTCTGGAGAACGGCCGCTGCGCCATCGGCGACCTGGTGGTCATCGTCGCCGGCTCGCCCCCCGGAATACCGGGTTCGACCAACGCCCTGAGGGTGCACCGAATTGGCGACGCGAAGAACAGGGCGGCCGCTGCCTACGAGGATCTCGACTGACTGCAGGCCGGGGTCGGCTTTGACCCCCGGCTGTCCAAGAGGCCGGGGGTCAGCTGTGACGCGGGGGCTGCTGGGTGAGCCGCAGGGCCAGCGTGGGGCATGCCTTGACAGCGCGTTTGGCCATCGCGAGCACGTCGCCCTTCACTGGCTCATGCACGATTGGATAGCCCCACTCGTCGAGGCTGACGACCTCGGGCAGGAGCTCGGCGCACAGACCGTGCGCCTTGCAGGCGGGCCAGTCCACCCGGAGCTGGTGCTCGGTCATACGAGGGCACCTTCCCGACTGCTTCGACAGGTGCCCAAGGAGTGGGAGTCGACCTCCTCGGCGAAGCGCTGCAGCATCGAGGTCACGAGGCGGGCCGTTCCGTCAGGATGTGCACAGGCGCCGCGTCTCACGACCAGCCCGCACAGCTCCTCCACCCGGCGAACCGGGCCGCCACCATGCACAAGCGCTCGGAGCGCCTCGGCCATCGCCGGCAGACCGTTCAGGCACGGACCGCACCGTCCGGCACTCTGGCCCGCCAGGTAGTCGACCAACGCAGCAGTACGCACCAGCGGGCACCAGCCTTCCGCCAGGGGCAGCATCACGCCCGCACCGAGGGTTGCCCCGGCCGCCGCGATGTCGCTGCGGGAGACGGTCAGGCCGCGCAGCTGCTTTGGGGTCAGCCACGTGCCGTGGTAGCCGCCCAGCAGCAGCGGGCGGAGCATCTCGGCCTCGTCCAGGACCTCATCCAGCGGTGTGCCATAAGCCACCTCGAGGACCTGCGGATCCATGCCGTCGCCCCGAAGGGTCAACAAGGTGGTGCCCGGCTCAAGTGTCGTGCCCTGAGTGGCATAGCCCTTCGGACCCACACCACACAGGTGCCCGATCTGGGCGAAGGTCTCGGCGTTCGACAACAACGTGGGCCGACCACGGTGTCCGCTGACGGCCTCCGGCTGCCACGCGGTGACCGGTAGGTTCTCGCGACCCGCAAGGAGCTGTAGGACTGCCTGGGCCTGACCGGCAACGAAGCGTGGGGATGCGTCGTGGAGCCGTACGTTCAGGCGCTCACCATCGGCGGCACGCTCACCCACGGCCCTCTCAAGTGCCAGCCGGATGGCGGGGAACTCGGAAGGCACGGCGATGTGGACCTCGCGGGTACGCAGCGCATGGGCCACTGCCGCCGCGCCGTCCAGGACAAGATGCGGTGAGCAGGTGATCAGTGCTGCGTCCTTGTGGCTCGCGGGCTCACCTTCTGACGCGTTCACCACGACGACCGCCTTGCGGCGGGCAGCGGTGGCGAGCTTGATCGCAAAAGGGAATCCGGCGCCCCCGCGTCCGCGCAGATCCACGGCTTTGGCCATCTCGACGAGCGAGTCAGCGCTCGGAGCCGGAGCCGGGCCGTGGCGGCGGCGGTGAGCGGCGAGGCCCGGGCCTTCTGCGATGCCGGCAAGAAGGGCAGGGCCTTCCGACACATATGGGGCCAGCCCTATGTCGTTGCGGACGGCGACGTGGGCCGTGATGGGCGACTTCATGAGGTCGCCGCCGTTGAGCGCGCGAGCATGCCGAGGCGGGCGAGGACGGCCACGGAGACCACCCCGACACAGCTGATGTTCACCGCTGTGCCCCACGCCGTGGCCGCGTCGGTTCCCATTCGCAGCCCGTGGAAGAGGCCAAGGCCCCATGCGGCGTAGGCCAGCAGGTGTACGGCGCGCCACGGCCGATGTGACATCCGATGGCGCAGAACGCTGGTGATCGTGACGGCAATCAAGAGGTCCATCGCCAGGGCGCCGAAGCCGAGCCAGACCGGCTTGTAGGTTCCGGCGAACGGGACGAATGCATGCCACCAGCGGATGTCGACGAAGGAGTCGACCACCGCTGTCGTGGCGTGGGCGGCCATGAGCGCGACAGCCAGCAAAGAGACATTGCGGTGCAGGCCCTGGGACAGCATCCGCGACCACATCGCGTTGTGAAGACGTGCGCCGGAGAGTACTCCGAGCAGCGTCGAGAGGGTCAGCAGCACCAGCAGCACAACGCCGGTTCCTCGGTTGGCAAACCACAACATTGGGTCGGTCATGAAAGCACCTCCGGCTTGGGCCAACGTGCTGTACGGACGATCCTGCCTTCCCCGTCGACAAGGCGTGCGGGAATGTCATGCTCTGTGAGCCACGCCACTGCCCCGTTGCCCAGCACGATCGCGGCTGTGCTGGCTGTGTTCGCCGACACGCAGGTGGCGCCGGTGGCAGTTACGGTCCGCCAGGGGCCCTGCGTCGGTTCGCCCGTGAGCGGGTCGAGGAGGTGGTGGCGTGTGACGCCACCTCGAGTCCATCGTCGGGCGGCTGTGCTGGAGGTGGCCAACCCGCCGTAGGGGAGGTGCACGATCTCGGCACCGGCCACGTCGTCGATCGTCTCGCTGATCGCCACAGGCCATCCGCCGCCAGGTCCCGCCACCGCGACGTCACCGCCGAGGCTGATGACCAACATCGAGTCAGAATCTGCTGCAATGATCCCCGCGATAAGGTCAGCGGCCCATGCCTTGGCCGTGGCCCCGAGGTCCAACGCGCACCCATAAGGCACAAGGACTGCGCCGGCTGGATCGAGCAGAATCTCCGCCCAGGCACCGTTTCGCGCGGGTATGGGCAAGCCCGCGGGTCCCGAGGATGCGGCCGGCATCAGAGCAAGGTCACGGTCGTAGCCAACCGCAACGAGTGACCGGCCCAGCGTCGGGTCTACGAGCCCGTCGGTCTGAGCCGCCGCGTCCATGGCCGTGTCGATCGCCTGGACCAGCAGCGGGTCAACCTTGGTCCACGCTCCGGCATTGAGATTCGCGCGGACCAGGTCGGAGTCCGGGCGGAAACGGCTGCAGGTGCGGTCGACCTCGGCGAGCAGTCGGACCGCGATCCGGCGTGCGCGCTCCAGCCCTGTCACATCCGCTGTTGAGAGGTAGACATAGGTGCCCAGGGCTCGCCAGCTCGCAGTCCCGGCCCCCGCCGTCTCCCGGACCTCGAGGGCAGGCATCAAGAGGCCGCAGAGGGAGCGGGAGCAGCCGCCGGCTTGGGCGCAGCCACAGGTGCAGGAGCGGGGGCACGAGCAGGGGCCGGCGCGGCGGCACGAGCAGCGACTGGTGCGGGCGCGGCCGCGGATGAGCGGCTGGATGAGGACGAGGATGAGGACGAGGACGTGCCACTGCGGAACTGGCCACCCGAGCCACCGGTCTGGGCAGCTACGGCGGGAGCGCCCTGGACAATCCGGGTCGTCACGACCGTGCGGACGGGCAGAGGTTTGGCAACGGGCTGAGGCGCCGGCAGCGCGCGAAGGGCAGCAGTCTTGGACGCCGCCTTCGCCTGGGTCTTCTGCGCCGTGTAGTCGGCAGCCATGCCGGTGACGAGGCCGGTGCCTACGAAGGCGGCCGCTGTGATCCCACCTGTGAGTATGGCCAGGGCGTTGAGCTTCACGTCGCGAGACGCGGTGTCGCGGGGCATCCAGGTCCTCCATCGGGTTGGCAGCCACCAGAGTCGGGCCCCGGGCCGCAAGACGGCATCAGGTCAGCCTTAAGAAAACCTCAAGATTGCTGGGCTGAGCTCATGCAGTCACGACCTTCGAATGGGCGAGCAGTCCTATGCGAGCGAGGACTGCGATCGTGACGGCGGCAACTGACCCGTAGTTCAGTGCTTGCCCCCAGATGGTGGCGGAGTCGGTTCCGTGGATCCCGTGGACGAGCCCGAGGCCCCATGCGCCATAGGCGAGGACGTGAACGCCACGCCAGGGCCGATGTGACATCCGGTGGCGAAGTGCGCTCGTCACCCCAACGGCGATGAACAGGTCCATCGAGAGAGCCGCGATGCCCAGCCAGGGCTGTCGGTAGGAACCGGTGAACGGCACAACGGCATGCCACCAGCGAATGTCGATGAAGCTGTCTGCAACGGCTGTCAGGGTGTGGGCAGCCATGAAGCTGAGCGCCAGCACGGCTACGTGGCGGTGCAGACCCTGGGTCAGCATCCGAGGCCAGAGCCGCGGGCTCAGGCGGGATGTGGAGAGGACACCTATCATCGTCGAGAGTGTCAGCAGCACGAGCAGGACGACCCCGGTTCCGCGGTTCGCGAACCAGAGCATGACGTGGCTCATTGGATTCCTTTCATCTCTGCGGGCACCCCAGAGGTGCAGAAGCACAGCAGAGGCAAGGGTGCGGGCCGGAGGTACAAGGCGGCCTCAGATTGGTGTTAAGGAGACGTCAAGCGGCGCGAGGGACCGACGTGGGCGGCGAAGTTCTTGACGTTGACTTGAGGTTCTCGCGAGGTGCGCATGAGGCTTGGAGGGTGACGATGTCGTCGGGAACCCTCCCTGTTTAAGTCTGGAGAACACATGATTATCCGCCCGAGCTTTACCGTCATCAGCGGCGCTGCCTTAGGCCTCGTTGCCGGGGCCGCGGTCTACGGTGCCGTGTCCTCCGCCGCCACGCCGAGCATGAAGACGACAAAGGCTGCGGTGTCAGTACCGGCTGCGGTTGCCCACTGTGCCAAAGGCCAGAAGCTGGAGGACGGCGTATGCGTCATACATGTCGTGCGCACCCTCGTGGTTCCGGCTCCAGCTGCCGCTCAGGTTCCGACCGGCTCACAGGTGTCGGACGACAGTACTGGTGCCCAAGAGAGCACCGGGCCGTCCGCTTCGGGCGACGACGCGTCAGAGGCTCCGGGGAGTGCGATCAAAGCCCCCGAAGACACGACGAAGGTCGGCGATGATGCTATGGAGGAGAAGGACGACGCCGAGGGCACGACCGACGACAGCTCAGCTGACGACGGCGCCACAGAAGCCGTTCACGATGACAGCATGGAGGCCTCGCACTGACCTTTCGCTCTGTCTCCGCGTGATCAGCCTGTGCTGACTCCCAGTGTGACCAGAGCCAGCATGCCGCCGGTTGGGGAGCTGGCAACCACCAGCCCTCCGCCGGCGGCGACCGCGGCCCTTCGCACGATATCCAGACCAAGACCGCTGGAGTCGCCGGTGCTGTGACCGCGTCTGGCAACGTCAGTGTCCCCGGCTCCTGGGCCGTCGTCTGCGACCTCCAGACGCAGCATCTTCTGATCGCTTCTTGTCAGGGACACGGAGAAGTCAGTCCCGTCAGGAGTGTGCGCAAAGACGTTGTCCAACAACGCGTCTACAACATCCACGAGATCGGATGCATCGATGGCCGCCAGGCAGGGAGTCGAAGGGATGGAGACGTTGAGGTTCCGGTCCTGGTCAACGGCCAGCGCCGACCAGAAGGCGACCCGGTCTCGCACCACAGCTGAGGCGTCGCACGACCGTCCGATGGTCCCTCGGACGGGGCGCCGAGCATCTTTGACAACGGCGTCCACCGTGCGCTCAAGGTGGCCGATGTGATCACGGAGTCGGTCTGCGAGCTCGGGCTCGGCGACGGCTTCGGCATCCAGGCGCAACGCGGTGACCGGAGTTCGCAGCCGGTGCGAGAGATCGGCAACCGCCTCCCGTTCTGCTGTGAGCAGCTCACCGATGCGGTCGGCCAGGCGATTGAGTGCTTCGCCCAGCTCGACGGTCTCGACGGGTCCGCGTGGCACCGCTCTGGCCTCCAGCTCTCCCGCCCGAAGGCGGTGCGCCACGGCGGCCAGCTCGGTCACCGGGGCACTGACTCGACGCCCCAGCAGATTTGCGCCGACCACTGCGATGATCATGAGCACCACCCCCAGACCCGCGAAGGTAAGCCACGCCGTGGCCACCCCCCGGTGCAGGTCGCCACCGCTGATCGAGGTCCGCACGACCACAGTGCCGCGCTCGGTGACAACGGGCACGACAACTTCTGCGTTCTCGTCCTGTATGAGGGTGAACGCCTCACCGGTTCTTGCTCGCGCCACTGCCGAAGCATTCGACTTCGCCGAGCCTTGCGGGGCCGTGCCGATGAGAGTGCCGTCAGGCAACAGAACCGACGTGGCCCGCTGCGACCGCTGGTCGACCAGACCGACCAGGTCTGTGAGCTGGGTCTCGTCATTCACCCCGGCGACCAGAGTGGCAACCGCCTGCGCTTCCTGGCTGGCGCCGGCGATGGCCCGGTCTTCAGCGAGAGTGCGTACCAGCATCCCCAACGGGATCAAGAATGCGAGGATGACCGCTGATGTCGTGGCCGCCACAAGCAATGAGATCCGACGACGCATCAATGCCCGCTGGACGCGTCTGGGGGAGCTGCAAGCCGCACACCCACGCCACGGACACTGTGCAGGTAGCGTGGATCCGCTGCGGTCTCGCCGAGCTTGCGCCGCAACCACGACAGGTGGACGTCGACCGTCCGGTCGCCCCCTCCATAGCTCTGGCGCCAGACGTCGGCAAGCAGCTCGCGCTTCGTGACCACTTCCCCGGGTCGCTGCGCCAGGGCAAAGAGCAGGTCGAACTCCTTACGCGACAGGTCAATCGGGAGCCCGTCAAGAGTGACCTGCCGCGTCCGCGAGTCGATGCTGAGCCCCCCTACGACCAGAGGGCCGTCCGCGGCCGCAGAGCTGCTTCGACGAAGAACAGCGCGGAGTCGGGCGTCGACCTGCTCGATCCCGAACGGCTTGACCACGTAGTCGTCGGCGCCACCGTCGAGGGCCGCCACGATGTCAGCATCGTCATCGCGGGCCGTGATGATGATCACCGGCACCGCACTGACCGCGCGCAGCATCGCCAGCACCTGCAACCCATCGAGGTCCGGCAGGCCGAGATCGAGCAGCACGACGTCAGGTGGGTTGTCGACGGCCAGCTCCAGCCCGGGCATGCCCCGGTCGCTTGTTGCAACGGCATGGCCCAGGTCGGTCAGGGTCCGGGTCATCGCCGACCGGATCCCTACGTCGTCCTCGATGAGCAAGATTGTGGCCACGACCGCACGCTACGCCGTGCGAGCGGATGTTGCTGCGAAAGTGGCACAGTGACGTCATGGTGGTGAAGCTGCGCTCGGCGGTCGGTATCGGCCTGATCTGGGTCACCGCTGTAGCTGGCGTATCAGTGGCCGCATGGGTGGCCATCGACCGAGCCGGCCGTGATATGACTACTGGTCTTGTCAACTCGATGTCCCCCCTGAACGTAGGCACGCCAACGGCCACGACTGAGCCGGGAGCGCCGAAGACGGTTACCCAAACCCCCACACCCTCGGCCAAGCCGACCACCAAGGCGCCTGTACCCGCGCCCGTGGGTAAGAGTCCTGCTCCGCAGAAACCCTCTTCGCCGACATTGCGTGCGCCGGTTGTCCCGACCTCGCAAGACCGTACCTTCAGTGCCACCGGGGGTCAGGTCTCGGTGCGCTGCACGGGAAACGTGATCCAGCTGCGAATCGCCCAACCCGATAACGGGTGGCGTGTGCAGGTTGAAAATGCCGGTCCGGACCAGATCGAGGTCGCCTTTGGCCCTGGCGATGAAGAGCGTCATGGGGGGACCAAAGTGACCGCGGTATGCGTGGGCGGCACTCCCGTGTTCAGGGTCGAGAGTCAGGGCTGAACACCGTTGGGGTCCTGAGCTGAGCGGATAATCGCCGCGACATCCCCTGAGGATGGATCGGGGGCGGGTCCTGTGGCCGGTATGCTGATCGCCGCAACCCTGCCGGGGTGGTGGAATGGCAGACACGGAGCACTCAAAATGCTTTGCTCGCAAGGGCGTGCGGGTTCAAGTCCCGCTCCCGGCACAAGATCCTCTCCTCGTGACCTGCGGAGTGGTGGTGGTGGGCTGGTTGCCCGCAGGTGGCCTCTCTCGGGCGCAGTTCGTGCGCCGACATCGTCCGCCGCAACGGGCTCGGCCCGTCCAAGGAACAACTCGAGGCGACGTTGGCGTTCGCTGCCAGCATCGCCTACGGCGACCAGGAGCCACCCTCGGGTCAGTGCCGGACCCTTGCAACCGGGACTCTTGGGCCGGCTCGCCGAGGTTCAGCCCACCCTGGCGTGAGCAGGGTGGGCTGAACCTGGGTGCAGGGGTCAGGGGACGACCACGACGTCGCCTACCATCCCCATGTCGTCGTGGATGGCGCAGATGTAGTGGTACTTGCCAGCGGCGGTGAAGGTCACGGTGAACGGGACCCCGGGCGCAAGCACCCCGCTGTTGAGGTCGCCGCCGCCGTAGTGGGTCGGGTCGCCGGACGGACCGAGGACTCCGAGTCCGGGCGGCTCCTGGCCGAAGGTGACTGTGTGCGGCGCGCCGGGCCCGGCGGTGGAGAACGACACGGTCTCTCCCACGTGCACGACGACGTTGTCTCGCACGAACCGCATGACCGAGAAGCCTTCTCCGTCAATCCCGACCTGTACCTGTGAGCCGGTGGTGGCGTGCGCCTGCCTGGCCTGGCGATAGGCGGTGCGTCCGGCAAAGAGCGCTGCCGCGGCCTGGTGGTTGCCGGCCCGGTTGTAGTCCTGCTGGGTGTACGGGTAGGCAGTGCCGGCCGCGCTGACGTGCACGACGCCGGTCATCATTACGCCGTGCAACAGGCAGTAGTACGTGAAGTCGCCGGTCGCTGTGAAGGTCAGGTCGTAGCTGGACGCCGGGTCGGTGAAGACGAAGATCGGCTGGGTGGCGATGATCCCGGAGTTCGTGTACCCGGTGCCGTCGTAGCTCGAGGAGCCAACAGGACCCGTCTGCGACGGGTCGAAGAGGTTGAACTCGGGGAGTGAGTCTCCCGGCGCGAGGAACGTGACGGTGTGCGGCTCGGCGCTGCCCGCAGTCCAGTGGACGGTGTCGCCGACGTCGACCCAGACCTCCTTCGGCAAGAACGCCATCGCACTGACGGCCATGTCAGGTGACTCGGTGCCGACGCGGACTTGCCAGGTGCGGGGGCCTCCGGTCACTGCAGAAGCGTTCGAGCCCAGGGCGACAGGAACGGCCAGGGCAGTGACGGTGACGACGGCCAGTGCCAGCCGACGCAGCAGGGACTTCCGGTGCATGTGGTGCTCCTTGGCGAGGAGTTCGCGGGCGCGGTCGCGGTCGCGGTGGGTGCTCTTGTCAAATCGCCGAGGCATCCAGGTCCACTCTGCTCCAGGGCCCGAGCCGTGTCCTCATCCCGAAGGACTACTCTCGCCGTCCTCGTGCCGCGCAGATCCCAGCGACCCGGTCTCGGACGCAACGACCATCTCGTACCAGTCGGCAGCTCGGAGCCGTCTCCCGAAGAGATCGTCGCTGTCCGGGGTGTGGCCTGCAGGCCACCAAAACGACCAGCTCAACTCAACGAGGATCAGCTGATGTGACCACAGTGATCTCGATTCCTCCGGCTGAGCACGAACATGCTAATAGGTAGACTGGTCTACTTATTAGCATGAAGGGAAGTGCTGGCATGGCGCAGCCACAGCTGAAACCTCGCGCGCAGGTGGGCGCGGCCGGTAGAACGACTCGCGGATCGGCAAGGGAACGCCTCCTCGCGGCAGCGGCAGACTGCTTCTACAACCATGGCGTGAACGGAACCGGGATTGACGCCATCACCGCTGCGGCGGGAGTGGCGAAGATGAGTCTGTACAACAACTTCGACTCCAAGGACGACCTTGTCCTGGCCTACCTTCAGGCTCGTCACGAGGAGTGGCTTGACCTCTACCACCGCAGGCTGGCCACCGCGGATGACGCCCGCGCGGGGATCGTTGCGGTGTTCGACGCGTACATCGACCACGCCGAGATGGCCTACCAGCATGGTTTCCGAGGCTGCGGACTCCTCAATGCGGCAGCCGAGCTGCCCGCAGGCGCGCCGGGCCGGGCCGTCGTACGCCGTCACAAAGAAGATGTCGAAGCCCTCCTGGCGGCCCACCTCGCTGATCTCGACACCGTTGCGCCGCAGCGGGTTGCGACGCTGGCCGAGCAGCTCTCGTTCATCCTGGAGGGAGCGGTGGCACGGGCAGGGCTGGAAGGCAGCGCCGAGCTGTTGCACCACGCCCGTGACCTGGCTCTGCAGATCGTGGATTCATCCACCGACACCGCTGTCCGATGAGGAGCCCGATGCCCTCAGGCATCGTGTTCGTGCTCCTGGCGGCCCTGTTGTGGGGAACCACCGGGACGGCAGCGGCGATGGCCCCTGGCGTTGGACCGCTGGCCATCGGTGCCGCAGCCATGGGCATCGGTGGCCTCCTTCAATCGGCCGCGGCCAGCCGCGTCATGTTCACCCACCGGGGCGGAATCTCAGCGCACTGGCGAACGGTAATGGTGTCGGCAGGGGCGGTGGCCGTGTACCCGTTGGCCTTCTACTCCTCGATGCGGCTCGCCGGCGTCGCGGTAGGCACCGTGGTCTCGATCGGCTCGGCGCCACCAGCGGCCGCGGTCATTGAGCGAATCGTGGACCATCAGCCCCTTTCACGGGGCTGGGCGCTAGGGACCACAGTCGGCGTGTCCGGCCTCCTCGCGCTCGCCCTACCCCACGCCGGCGTGTCCGGCCACATAGCCACCTCGGCAACAGCCCAACCTGTGCTGGGCATTGCCCTGGGCCTGTTTGCCGGCTTCACCTACGCCCTCTACTCATGGGGAGCCGCCCGAGTGATGCGTTTCGGACTTCCCAGCGGGGCCGTCATGGGCGCCGTCTTCGGGCTCGGAGGCATCCTGCTCCTGCCCGTCCTAGGGATAACGGGCGCACCGATCATCGCCTCGGGTGGCAACCTGGCCACTGCGGCATACCTGGCCTTCGTGCCCATGTTCCTCGGCTACCTGCTCTTCGGGCGTGGACTGGCCACCGTCGCAGCGAGCACAGCAACAACGGTGTCTCTTCTCGAGCCCGCCGTGGCCGCGCTCGCCGCCGCCATCGTGTTGGGCGAACACCTGCCCCCCATCGGATGGCTCGGCCTGGGGTTGCTCTTCGTCAGCCTTGTCATCACGGTGACCAACGCTCGCGCCACAGCCACCAGTGATCGTGGCGACCAAAGCCGGCTCAGGACCGGCGGGACTCGAGCACGTCAAGATCCCGTTCGGCGTACAGCCGGTGCTCCCACTCCTCGCTGAGGATGGCCTGAAGGCAGCGGCGTACCGCGAAGCTCTCCGGCTCCGGGTAACCCGGCTCCATGACTGCTTCGGTCATGCCAGCCAGCTTCTCGTCGGTGAGATCGGCAATCACCTGTTGCACCGTGGTCATGCGGTCCGCCCGAAGTCTGAGCACCTTGTCCAGCGACGGGAGCGCTCCGCGATCGCGTGGGACGCTGGGTTCGTCAGCCATCTCGTCGTGAGGCAGGTCCAGCGGGTCCCAGGGCGACGGTTCACCCAATATTGCTCGCTTGACCCAGGCGTCCGAAGCGAAGACGAGATGACGCAGCGTCTCGATGAAGGACCACTCTCCTTCGACCCGC